>JAFYUG010000229.1 GCA_017558545.1 Oscillospiraceae bacterium
GCCCCCTTTGCAAGGGGGCCTTTAAAGGCGAAATATTGGTTTTCCGCGCAGCCGTAGGGGTCGGCGTCCCCGACGACCCGAATTGAGATACGCTCCACTCGCTTCGCTCGGTCGGTATGACAGAACCGGTGGAGGTCTTTTGTAGGGGCTGGCGTCCTCGACAGCCCGAATGCAGGGGACGGCTTAGCACCCATTTACCCCCCTTGAAAGGGGGGATAAATGTTAGTGAAGAGCGAAGAGATATGAAAAATTAATTCTCGGTCAGGATGCGGTAAAGGAAGGTTACCACCTGTCCTCTTGTGCAGGGGCTACCCGGCGCGAAACTTGTGGGTGACATACCGGAGGTTATGCCGTTTTCCACCGCCCACAGAACGCTGTCATAGTAATATGCCCCCTCTTTCACATCGGCAAAGGGATTATTTCTGTTCACGGCTTGGGGCTTATCCATGGTTCGCCAAAGGAAGGTTACCACCTGATCGCGGGTGCAGGGATTATCCGGCGCAAAGAGGGAAGGACTTATGCCGGAGGTTATTCCCTTTTCCACTGCCCACAAAACTGCTTTGTAGTAATAGTCCCCTTCCTTCACATCGGCGAAGGGGTTAACATCCAAAGCGGGCTCGGGCTCGCCCATTGCGCGCCAAAGGAAGGTTACAATTTGGGCGCGGGTGCAGCTCTTGCCGGGAGAAAATGTGGTGGGAGAAGTTCCGGAAGTGACGCCCTTTTCCACTGCCCACAAAACGCAGTCGTAGTAATAATCGCTCTCTTTTACATCCACAAAGGGATTAAGCATGGGAGCTTTTTTCTCAAATTTGGCAATGAGGTCCATGGAGGCCTCCACGCGGAAACGGTATTCTGCCTCCTGAGAAATCAGCACATCACCGTTATACCAACCGGCAAAGGCCGCTTTTTCATTGGGCGTGGCCGTGATAATGGCAAATTCGCCTTCTATATAGCTGCCGCCGCCTTCAACGCTGCCATCTCCCTCTGCCGCGACGGTGAGAGTATGCTTTTTTATCTCTTCGCCCTTTGTGTCGCTTGTGGGGTTAATGATTCTGTTGTTTTCGTTTACAAGCACGAAGTCCTCTTCCTTGTAGCCTTTCATGGTGAGGGTGCTTCCTTTTTCCATAGGAACGTCATAATAGTTCACAACGCGCAGGCTGTCGCCTTCCGCCATGTCAAATTCCTCGATCTGGAAGGACACATTTGCTTCGTCCTCGGCTTCGATTTCGATGAAATACTTCACGCCCGCGGGAACAGCCAATACCTTTTGGCCGTCATCGTCGATATAGGCGCCCACATCATTGCTGGAAATTACCTGATTATCCACGATTTGAGCCTGAATATTATCATATTCATCGTATACCGTCACATTTACGGGGCAGTTAATCTTTATGTTGTATACATTGGCAGTGGTGCTCAGCTGGCTGCCTTCAAGGGCATCCATCCACGCAAGGCAAAGCTCAGGATAATGAAGCTTGCCTATGTTGTCGCCATATTCCAAAAGTCCGGCCAGCAGCTTGGGGTTTTTCTCCAAAAAGTCGGGCAGGACATGGGTTGTTTCCCAAAGAACAGAGAACAAATCCCATGTGACATCATTGGCCTGAGCAAGAATTTCAACAAGGTAGGGCTGGTATTTGGCAAAGAAAACATTTACGTTGCCGAAATAATCTGTAAGCCCGCCGGTGAGACCCCAAAGGAACACCTCGTAATTAGCCGCATAGGAGGTATAGTCCTTCACATTTCCGCTTACACCCACGGAGTCCATTATGTTCCTGTATTCCCGCTCCATTCTCCAAACAGTGTCTATATAAGTCTTGTGGTGACTTGAGTTGCTGGGGATGAACAAGGTTGTGCCATAGCGATCATAGTTCCACTGAGGAGGAGCCACCAGCGGGACCACGTCAACGGGGTTTACAATATTGAAGATGTTTTCGTCAAGTCTATAAAATTCGCCGGAATTGCTATTGACGCCGCGGGGGCACTCAAAGCAGTATGCATAGATGCTGTCCATGTCCAGTCCTGCCACAGAACCGGCGCGCGCCAGCTTGTTGAGCTTGTGAGCTGCAAGATTGCTTGTGGCCGCGGCTCGGCTATAACCGGTGATGAGGATGCGCAGATTGCTGGGATCCTTCATGTTGCCGATATAGTCCAAAACGCCGTCTACAACGGTGTTGGCGGCCATCTGGAAGCCGCTATGCTCCTCTCCCGTGCCGAGTTTAAGATTTCCGCCCCATTCGGCGCCATAGCCACCGCCGCGAACAGCCACCACAACAAGGTTTATGGTCTCGTCGTTATAGGTGGTGGTTCTGCTGCCGATGGCGTAGCCTATGGAGTCCTGGGTGGGGGTGGGATAATGAACGGAGGAATTGTTGTAGCTGAGCTTCAAAGCGTCAAACATATATTTAATGTTGTCGGCTTTTGTGTCAGCGGCGGCCATTGCAATTCGGATGGCCATCTGCGCCAGCTCGTGGTTATACAGGGTGTTGTCCTCAAAAAACCATGTATCCGTGTAGTCAAAGACGTATTCTTCCGTCTTTTGGGTAAGCTGAGAGAAATAACGGAACTTGGCGGACTCCAGCTCAAGATGGGGAACGATAAAGGTCCAATATTCCTTTTGGGTTATGCCGGGGAAGGCCTGAAGAACTCCGTTCACTACCTTTTCGGCGGTGAAAAGGGCCTTGTCAATGAGAACATAATATTTTCCGCTGGGCAGATTTCTCAACGCTCCCATTATTCGCACGGTATTTTCGTTATAGACGCTGTGGCTGTTTATATACTCCCAATCAAGCTCCAAAGCCGTTTCGTCGGTGTAATAATCCTTGATGTATATGCTTCCGCCGTAAACATTCCAGGCGGGCTTGAGGTTGAAAGTCAGCTCCAAATCTCCGCTTGCAGAAGATTCGCCGCCTCTGGTGGGAGTGACGGAGACCAGCGTCATAGGCTCCATTTCCAGCGTGCCGTCATCATCCAGGGGAACGAAAGTTGTGCCGTTGTCCAATGCGCAGCTTTCTGCGCTGGACTTTGTATAGCCGTAAACTGTAACGGAACCGGGAAGTCCAATAGTGGCTTCCAGCTCAACGGAGTTTGCCACCCATAATTCCTGAAGTTCATTGCGGTAAATATAGCCCATATCAAACTCTTTAACGATGTTTCCAAGCTTCACGATTTTGGGAGAGCCCATATCGCAAAAAACGCTGGCCACATCCAAAGAAACGGTATGATCAGGTTTCTTTCCGGTAACTTCGCCTATGTAAATTTCCGTCACGCCTTCGCACTCAAAGTAGGCAAAGTCGCCCACCTGTTCCGCGGAGGATGGTATTTGGATTACTTCAAGGCTTATGCAGCCCCTGAAAGCATACTCACCTATGGTTTTGACATGGGGGATGTCAACAGAGCGAAGCATCTGGCAATAAAGGAAGGCGCGGGAGCCTATTTCCTCCAATGTCTCGGGCAGCACAACCGTGTCCAGAGCCTGCCAGGAGTAAAAAGCGCTGCTTGCTATTTTAGTTACGGGGTATCCATCGATATAGTCGGGGATGACAAGATTGATGGGCCAGCCCTCTCTGGGACAGCTGTAATCATAGGCACCTTTGGTAATGGTAACCTCGCCGCCGGAAATTGAATAATAAAAATTTCCTGAGCTATGGAGCATTCCTGATGATGCCGCGGCTGTCAGGGGCAGCACGCCTGCCAGCAGCACTATGCAAAGTGCCAGAGCCAAAATTCTCTTTGTTTTCATCATAAATCATCCAACCTTTGAAGTTTTGATTTGCCTATAATTTACCACATTAAACCAATAAAAGCAAGGCGAAGGACGGGGGCCTTCGCCTTGTGCAGGAATAAAATTTTTCACTAAAAGTACCTTCTGCAAAATAAGCAAAATTGCGTGAGGCTTGCTGCCGTCCCTACAAGGCGCTTCGCAATGACAATATTTTTAATCTGCACCATTGTAGGCTCTGGCGTCCTCGACAGCCCGAGTTGTAGGGGCGAAC
>JAFYUG010000230.1 GCA_017558545.1 Oscillospiraceae bacterium
GGACCGCTCCCGGCAAAAATGCCCCCTACATCTGCCTTGAGCCTTGGGTAGGCTGCGGCGCTCTCGGAGAAGGGGACGGAGAGTTTTCCGCTAAGCCCTACGCCGTTACCCTCGCTCCCAACGAGAGCAAAACTTTTTCCTATACCGTTACCATTATTTGATTGACAATGCTCAATAGGCTATGATAAAATAGCCCCCGTTCGTGAGGGAGTAGCAAGCGCAAAAGTTTGTTTTTTTGCGTAGCAAGTCAACATACTGGCCTAAAAAGCCTGGCTTGTTTTAAATTGCGAGACTCATGCGTATCTGCAAAGCTATGCATGATCTCTGCCCTTTTTCTGTCTTTTAGAGAGTGCAGCCTGATGCAGACTGCACTCTTTTTTTCGGAGGTTAATTAATGTTCTCTTTTGCTTTCTTCATTACAAGCATCTGCCTTGGCGCAGGTCTTGCCATGGACGCCTTTTCCGTTTCCCTTGCCAACGGTCTCAACGAGACCAACATGAATAAATCCAGAATGTGCCTCATTGCAGGAACCTTCGCCTTTTTCCAGTTCCTCATGCCCATGATTGGCTGGGTTTGCGTCCATACTGTTGTGCAGGTTTTCTCCTCTTTGGAGAAGTTTATTCCCTGGATTGCCCTTATTCTTCTGCTGTTCATAGGCGGCAACATGCTCCGCGAGGGCATCAAGCACCCCTGCGGTGGGGACGAAAAGTGTGCCGTTGGCTTTGCAGGACTTATGCTCCAGGGCGTGGCCACCAGCATTGACGCGCTCAGCGTTGGCTTCACCATTGCCGACTACAGCGCCATCGAGGCTCTTATCTGCGGTCTTGTCATCGCCGTTGTAACCTTCATCATCTGCATGGCCGGTCTTGCCATAGGTCGCCGCTTCGGCACCTGCATGGCGGGAAAAGCTTCCATACTTGGCGGCATCATTCTCATACTCATAGGTATTGAAATTTTCATCACCGGAATTATATAAAAGCTATGCCCGCGGAATATTAACCGCGGGCATCCTTTTTTTGCCTGTTAGTTATTAAAATAACATAAATAATGGGAAAATTGCCCCTTGTAATGCATTTAAGCTGGGATTATAATTGATATAATATAATGATTTTTCGTATAGAGGTATAAAGATATGAGTAAAGAGACTCTCTCACGGGATCTTACAGTTGGCAAACCTTTTGCCCAGCTTGTAACATTCTCCATCCCCTTTGTTATTTCAAACTTGCTTCAGCAGGCATATAGCCTTGCGGATATGGCCATCGTCGGTCAGTTCATAGGCTCCAAAGGTCTTGCAGCCGCCAACGCCGGCAGCGAAATAGCCATGTTCTATCTTTTCCTTTGCATGGGCTTCTCCGCAGCAGGACAGATAATAATTGCCCAAAACGTTGGCGTTGGCAACACCAGAGGCGTCAGCCGCACCATAGGCACTCTTTTCAGCATTCAGGCTATTATAGGCCTTATTTGCTGCACCACCGCCTTTATACTCTGCGACGGCTTCCTTGATCTCATCAACGTTCCCGAAGAGGCCATGGCTGATGCAAGAATTTATTCTCTGGTGCTCTACGCAGGTATGATACCCGTATTTGGCTACAACACCATAAGCGCCATTTTGCGAGGCATGGGCGACAGCAAGCATCCCATGATTTTCATCGCCTTCTCCGCATCTCTGAACGTAGTTTTGGACCTTCTCTTCGTTGGCCCTCTGAAAATGGGCTGCTTCGGCGCAGCGCTGGCAACCTCCCTTTCCCAGACCATAGCCTTCATCGTCAGCACCATTTTCCTCATCCGCCGCAAGGAGGCCTTCGGCTTTGACTTCAAGCTGCGCTCCTTCGCCGTCGACAAGGCCATCGCAAAGTCCATTCTCTCCCTTGGCACTCCCCTCACCCTGCAGAACGCAGCTATCTCCCTCTCCATCATCTATGTTAACTCTTACATAAACGCCATGGGCGTTGCCGCTGCCGCAGCCACCGCCGTTGGCTCCAAGGTTACCCTGCTGGCTACCATCTGCACTCAGGCCTTCTACACCGCAGGCAGCTCCATCGTTGCTCAGAACTTTGCAGCAGGCAAGCACAAGAGAGTTACCCAAACCATTGTTTACACAGGCATAATAAGCATTGCATACTGCGGAATTATCTCCATTATTCTTGTACTCTTCCCCGAATTCATCTTCGGCATATTTGACCGCAACCCCGAGGTTTTGGCTCTCAGCCATGTTTATGCTCCCATAGGCGCAATCAACTTCATGGGCTTCGCTTCCCGCGCTCCCGCCATTTGCTTTATTAACGGCATAGGCAACTCCAAGCTGGCCTTTGCCACCGGCGTTGCCGACGGCATAGTTGCCCGCATAAGCCTCAGCCTTCTTTTCGGCATCACTATGGGCATGGGCATCCGCGGCTTTTGGATGGGCAGCGCCATTGCAGGATATATGTTCGCAGTGGTAGGCCTTGTTTACTACTTCATGGGCACATGGAGACACCGCAAAACTCTTGTAGCCGAACAATAAAAATTAAAAGACCGCGAGCAGCGCTCGCGGTCTTTCAGCTTGTCAAAAAACTATGCTGCCATCTTACGAGATAGAGTA
>JAFYUG010000231.1 GCA_017558545.1 Oscillospiraceae bacterium
ACTGTCTTAGCATATGCGCTTAGAAATCTTCGACACCACGGGTGTGGATTTTAGTGTCAGGCAAAATTGCGTGATGCAGGTGGGCTGTCGCCCACCAAAGAATAAAATGAAGTCTGGCGCTAAAATCCACCCCGTGGTGCGCACTTTGGATTATATCGTTCAGGCTAGCTTTAATTTATGTGTGCAAAATTCCGGAGGCAAATGCATGAGATATGAAGAACGCCTTGGCACGGCGCCCCTTGTAAAACTGATATTTTCTCTGGCCATACCTGCTGTGCTGGCTCAGCTTGTGAACCTGCTGTACAGCGTCGTGGACAGAATTTATATAGGCCATATACCCGAAGTTGGAGCGCTGGCTCTGACGGGCATGGGTCTTTCCACACCCGTAATAATGCTGGTTTCCGCTTTCGCGGCCTTCACCGCCAACGGCGGCGCCCCCTTGGCTGCCATAGAGCTGGGAAGAAGCAACAGAAAAAGAGCGGGCGATATACTCACAAATGCGTCCATGCTGCTGCTTGTCTTTTCCGTTGTGCTCACCGTGGTGCTCTTTATCACCAAGCGCCCCTTGCTCTATTTCTTCGGTGCCAGCGATGACACCATTGTTTATGCGGACGCATATTTGAGCATCTATCTTTTGGGCACCATATTCGTAATGTTCTATATGGGTCTCAACACCTTTATAAGCTGTCAGGGCAAGGCAAAAATAGCCATGATGAGTGTTATCATCGGCGCTGTCAGCAATATTATTCTCGACCCAGTGTTCATTTTCGCCCTCAACATGGGCGTTCGCGGCGCAGCCGTGGCCACAGTTATAAGCCAGGCCCTTTCCGCATTTTGGGTTTTGAGATTCCTTCTTTCCGAAAAGAGCGTTATCCGCATAGACTTCTCTGCTTTGAAGCCCGATTGGTTTGTTATTAAGAGAATTGCCTCTCTGGGCGTTTCTCCCTTCATCATGCTCATCACGGAGAGTCTTATCGCCATTGTCTTTACCAACGGTCTCCAGCGCTACGGCGGCGACCTTTATGTTGGCAGCTATACCATTCTCAACAGTATTATGCAGATGGTATTTTTCCCCGCCAACAGCTTTGCCTACGGCGCCCAGCCCATCACCAGTTATAACTTCGGCGCCGGAAACTTCAAGAGAGTTAAAAAGACATTTTGGATAGTCAGCGGCGTATGCCTTGCATATACTGCCACCTTTGTTATCGTTGCGGTGCTTTGCCCCTCTCTCTTCGCAGGCATATTCACTTCCGATGCCGCCCTTGCCGCCCTTTGCGCGGAAAAGCTGCCCATCTTTATTTGCGGTATGCTTATCTTCGCATTGCAGATGAGCGCTCAGGCCAGCCTGCTGGGCACAGGTCAGGCAAAGGCCAGCTTGTTCCTCGCCTGCCTGAGAAAGGTCATTTTGCTCACTCCCCTGGCTCTCATCCTCCCCGTATTCTTCGACGTGGACGGCATTTACTGGGCAGAGCCTATATCCGATGCAATCAGCGCTCTGACCGCTCTGCTGATCTTTGTTGTGGTTAGCCGCAAACTGCTCCGCGAGCACGAATAAAAAGCCTTCAACGGGGCTGAACTCATGAATGAGCCCAGCCCCTATATAAAAGCGGCTGTGCGCGCAGCGCAGCTAAGAAATTCTATGCCCAATCCCCTCGGGGCGTTACAGCCTTGGGGCTAGGGCAACAGCCCCTTGTGGGCGAAAAATGATGATTTTGGAGGTCATAAGCATGACTAAAATAGCCCCTTCCATTCTTTCCGCCGATTTTGTCAATCTTCAGAGGGAAATTGAGGACGTCCTTGCAGGTGGCGCCGATTGGCTCCATGTGGACGTTATGGACGGCATTTTTGTGCCCAATATCAGCATAGGCATTCCTGTAGTGGCCTCTTTGAGAAAGTGCACCAATGCTTTTTTGGATGTCCATCTTATGATAGACAGACCCGAGCGCTATGTGGCCGATTTCTGCAAGGCAGGCGCTGACCTTGTTGTTTTCCATGTGGAGGCTTCCCAGCCTCAGTATCTCCTTGAGGCTATCAAGACCGTGCTTGAATGCGGCAAGAAGGTTGGCCTTTCCATTAAGCCCCGCACTCCCGCAACTGCGCTTTTGCCCTATATAGACCTCGTTGACCTTATCCTGGTCATGACCGTTGAGCCCGGCTTTGGCGGACAGAAGTTTATGCATGACCAGCTGCCCAAGATAGAGCTTATCCGCGAAATGCTCAATCAGGTCAACCCCGATTGCGACCTTGAAGTTGATGGCGGCGTAGACCCCACCACTGCACCTTTGGTGAAAAAAGCAGGCGCAAATGTCCTCGTTGCAGGCTCTGCCGTATTCGGCAAGGCTGACCGCGCGGCGGCCATCAAGGCTATAAGGGAGGCTTAAGCTATGAGTTTGCTCCCTCCCAGCTTTGAAGCGCTGATAGATTCCTTTGCTTCTCTCCCCGGCGTTGGCAAAAAAAGCGCCCAGCGCCTGGCTTTCCATATTCTCGGTCTGCCCGATGGGGAGGCCGAGGCCTTTGCCGCCGCCATTGTGGAGGCAAGACAGAGAGTGCATAGCTGCCCTGTCTGCCAGAACCTCACCGATAGCGAGCTTTGCCCCATTTGCAAAAATGAGCGCAGAGATAAGAGCATCATCTGCGTTGTGGCAGAGCCCAGAGATGTTATGAGCATAGAGCGCAGCCGCGAGTATAATGGCTCTTACCATGTGCTCCACGGCGTTTTGTCCCCCATGAGCCATGTGGGCCCCGATGATATACGTATTGCGGAGCTTGTTAAGCGCGTTGCCGAAGGCGGCGTTGAGGAGGTCATCATGGCCACCAATCCCGACACCGAAGGCGACACCACCGCTATGTATATCTCCCGCCTTCTCAAGCCCTTTGAGGTGAAGGTAAGCCGTTTGGCTTACGGCATCCCCGTTGGCTCCAACCTGGAATTCACCGACGATGCAACCCTTCTCCGCGCCCTTGAAGGCCGCAGAGAAATGTGATGAATACATAAAGGCTCCCTATGTGAGTCCGCCTTTTGGGAGCCTTTATGTATTATTTTACCCCATAAGTGTCATACCGACCGAGCGATAGCGAGTGGAGTGTATCTCGATAATGGCGGGCTGAGTGCACCCCACCCTATAATTACAATCCCTCGGTCTGCCTGACGGCAGACACCCTACGGGCCGGGTCGCAATCATAGATTGCTCCCGCCTTTGGCTAAAAATGTGCCACCGGCACATTTTCTTAACGCGTCGGCCCCTTTACACAAGGGAGCCTTTATACGCGCAATCTTAATCTAAGCACGTCATTGCGAAGCGCCTTCAGGCGCTCTGGCAATCCGCGGAAGGAACAGATTGATTGAAAAAACAAAAGCTTCTCATAAATCATCCCTTCAAACAGCCGCGATATTTGCAAAACAAAGGCTTTTAAGGCCGAATAAAGGTGTTTTTGCACATAATTGATACCACAGATTTGACAAAGCATACAAATCTGTGGTATTATCCATTTAACTGTGGGAATAATATTCCTGTATTGATGGAATTAAGCGTTTCGAAGAAAACGCCAAATATATATTTTTTGAACAAGTTTCTATTCGGGAAATATGCCCTCTGCGGAGCAGGGTGGGGGGATAAAGCCGAAAAAATGCTGCGGCGAGGGAGCGCTTTTCCCCCGCGGCTTATTTGTCTTGTCCAAAAAACTACATATCAAGTTTTTAAGGAGAAAATTTTAAGTATGGCACAAAAATTGAAGATCATACCCCTTGGCGGTCTCGGCGAGATCGGCAAGAACCTCACGGTTTATGAGTATGGCAAGGATATAATCATGGTGGATTGCGGCATGGGCTTCCCCGATGAGGATATGTATGGTATCGACTCCGTTATCCCCGATGTGAGCTATCTCAAGGAAAACGAAAGCCGCATCCGAGGCCTTTTTGTCACCCATGGCCATGAGGACCATATAGGCGCAATTCCCTATATTATGCGCGAACTGAAAGTTCCCATCTATGCCACCAAGCTCACTGCCGCCCTTATCGGCATCAAGCTGGAGGAGCATAAGCTGGATAAAAAGGTAAAGATGATAACCGTATCTCAGGGTGAAACTGTGAAGGCCGGCTGCTTCGGCGTTGAGTTTGTCCACATTAACCACTCCATTGCCGACGCCGTTTCCTTCGCCATCCATACCCCCATAGGCACAGTTATCCACACCGGTGACTTCAAAATAGACGTAACCCCCATTTCCGGCGGCATGGCAGATATTGCCCGTCTGGGTCAGCTGGGCAATGAGGGCGTGCTTGCTCTGCTGCCTGACTCCACCAATGTGGAAAAGCCCGGCCATAGCGAGTCCGAAAGCAAGGTTGGCGCCCGTTTTGACGAGCTTTTCAAGGATTGCGATAAGCGCATCATTGTAACCACCTTTGCCTCCAATGTCCACCGCATCCAGCAGATTATCAATGCCGCCGCAAAGCATAAGCGCAAGGTTGGTATCACCGGACGCAGCATGGAAAACATCATGAAGGTCAGCATGGAGCTGGGCTATATGAAGGTTCCCGAAGGCGTGCTCATGAGCATGGATAAGATTAAGTCCGTGCCCAAAAATAAAACCGTCATCATCACCACCGGCAGTCAGGGCGAGGAAATGAGCGCCCTTTACCGCATGGCCTTCTCCGGTCATAAGCAGGTGGAAATTGACGCAGGTGACAGAGTTATTATCTCTGCCTCCGCAATCCCCGGCAACGAGGTATATGTCAGCAAGGTTATCGACGAGCTTTTCCGCAAGGGCGCCGAGGTTATTTATAGCCGCGGCGACAGCCTCCATGTTTCCGGCCACGCCTGTCAGGAGGAGCTGAAAATGATGCTGGCTCTCACTAAGCCCAAGTTCTTCATCCCCCTCCACGGCGAAACCAGAATGCTCTGCAAGCATGCTGAGCTTGCCAAAACCATGGGCGTTGCCCCCAAGAATGTGCTTGTCAGCGGCATAGGCCATGTAATTGAGCTGAGCCAGAAAACCATACGCGAAAACGGCAATGTGCCTTCCGGCAAGGTATTTGTGGACGGCGCAGGCGTTGGCGATGTTGGAAGCGTTGTTCTCCGCGATAGAAAGCTTTTGGCCGACGAAGGCATGATAGTTGTTATCATGACCATGTCTGCCGAGGATGGCAGCATTATTTCCACCCCCGAAATCATCACCAGAGGCTTTGTATATGTAAAAGAAGCCGAGCATATTATGGATGAGCTCAGCCGCGTTGTTATGGAGAGCGTTTATGCCTGCGAAAGCCAGCATATCACCGATTGGGCAACCATCAAGGGCAAGGTGAAGGGCAACCTCAGCGGTTATCTCTATAAGACCACCCGCCGCAGCCCCATGATTTTGCCTGTTATTATTGAAGTATAAAATTTTTAAAATAGAAAGATTAGTCAGAAAATGAAAATACCCTATTTTGATGCCCATTGCGATACTGCTCTGAGAGTTTACGACATGGGTCTGTCCCTCAACAAAAATAAGCTTCAGGTGGATATCAGCCGTTTGACCGAGTATGCCCCTTCCGCTCAGGTCTTTTCCATCTGCGCTCCCCACAGAGCCGGCATGACTGACCATACCGATTGGGCCATTGACGAACTGCTGCGTCAAATCCGTCTCCATTCCGACAAGGTTATGCTTTGCCTTTCCGCTGCCGACATTGATAAGGCTGAGGAAGAGGGCAAGGTTGCCGCCCTTATCTCCGTGGAAGGCGCTGAAAAGCTGGATTGCAGCATAGAAAAGCTGAAAGAAAACTATAAAAAGGGCCTTAGAATTGTCCATCTCAGCTGGAACCACCCCAATGAGCTCACCGGCACCTGCATGGATGGCGGCGGCCTCACCGAAAAGGGCGCGGAGTTTGTAAAAGCCGCTCAGGAAATGGGCGTTGCGCTGGATATGTCCCATATTTCCGAAAAGGCATTTTGGGATATTCAGGCCATTGCCACAAAGCCCGTGCTGGCCGGCCACTCCAACTCCAAAACTGTATGCGACCATTTCCGCAACCTCACCGATGAGCAGTTCACCGCTCTCGTGAAAACCGGCGGCGTTGCAGGACTTAATATGTATCTGGATATCCTCGGCCATGGCCGCGATGTGGACGCCGTTATCAAGCATGCGGAACATTTCCTCTCCCTTGGCGGCGAGAAGGCTCTCTGCCTTGGCGGCGACTTGGACGGAATCCCCGAAATGCCCAAGGGCATGAAGGGGGTTCAGGATATGGGCATGATTTATGAAGCCATGCTCAAGCAGGGCTGGAGCGAGGATTTAGTCCGCGATATCTTCTACCGCAATCTCAGAAATTATATGGAGAGAGCAATATGAACATACAGATTTACGGAAAAAATAAGTGCTTCGATACCAAAAAGGCTGAGCGCTATTTCAAGGAGCGCCGCATCAAGTATCAGTTCGTGGATATCATCCGCTATGGCATGAGCCGCCGCGAGCTGGAAAGCGTGAAAAACGCCGTTGGATTGGAGGAGCTTATTGATAAAGAGGATCAGGATTACCCCCTCATCCAGTATCTTGCCGGTAATGAAGCCAAGCTGGAAAAGCTTTTCGAAGAGCCCTTCCTTATAAAAACCCCCGTTGTCCGCAACGGCAAACAGGCCACTGTTGGCTATAAGCCCGAGATTTGGAAAACTTGGGAATAATGGAAGATAAGCCTACAAGAAAGCCATACCGCTTGCGTGAATTTGATTATAGCAGCCCCGGAGCATACTTCATAACTATCTGCACTAAAAATAAAGAGCATTTATTTTGGTCTAAGAACGTAGGGGCGAGCATTGCTCGTCCGCAAAAACCGGAACTTAGTCCATGGGGCAGGGTGGTTGAAGAGGCAATCTGCGAAATTCCCGCAAGATATCCCGCTATTAGCTTGGATAACTATGCGGTTATGCCCAATCACATACATCTTCTGCTGAGAATTAGTGCCGATGCAGGCGGACGAGCGATGCTCGCCCCTACGG
>JAFYUG010000232.1 GCA_017558545.1 Oscillospiraceae bacterium
CATCACCACCCTGCCCATGCTGAAGATGAAGGACGCTATGGCTGCAGACCGCGGCTAATCCCCTCCAAATACTTAACTAACTATTCCTAACAATTCCTTCTGAGGTGTTTCAATGAAAGCGATCCACGAATATTTCACCACCCATAAGAACATTTGTCTTGCATGGATGTGGATATTTTTCGCAATCACACTTGGGTATATGCTTTTGCAGATGTATGTTCTGCCTCAGCTGAACTTCTGGCTGGCATTTATTCCCGGTGCAATTTGCCTCTATCTCCGCCTAGCCTATTCCAAGGCGGCCTATGATCCCAAAAAGGATCGCTTTTCCAGTCAATACATCAACAGAAAATAACACTCCTATCCCGGGTCCGCCGAAGAAAATCTTCGGCGGGTCTGGGATTTTATTATTATTTAGCCCACTTTACCCCCATTATTAACTATGGTATGATGGATTTATCCAACGAAAGGACGGTGAGAGGATGAAAAACAAGCTTCAAAATTTGGCTATTATTTTGCTTATTGTTGTTGCCATTATAGTTGTTTGCCTTTTGGGCTTTGTGCTGCCCAAGTCCGCAGAGGAGGCTGAATCCCAGAATCCTCAAACCACCATTGAACTTGTTTTCCCCTATCAAAACAGCCAGTGGACAAGCTGCATAGAAGATATAATCACTTCTTTTGAAGCCGCCCGCCCCGACATTGACATTAAATACGAAATCCTCTATGAGGACACCGTGTATGAAGATATATTGAGCAAGAAAACCGCCAGAAACGAACTGGGCGACATTGTTCAGCTAAAAGAGCCCTATGCATGGGCTGAGACCGGTCTTATTGCTCCCCTGCCCTTCCGCTTTGGCGAAAGTGTTGACTTTGTCTGCTCCGTAGATGATGAAATTTACGCCGTATGCGCCCTTGGTTCCACCACAGGCATAGTTTATAACAAAGCCATATTTGACTCCCTCGGCCTGACTCCCCCTTCCACCTATAATGAGTTCTTGAAGATTTGCTCTGTTCTCCGCAGCAAGGGCATTACTCCCCTTGGAGTTGGCGGCAAGGACCTATGGCATCTGGAATACTGGCTCAACCACTTTTTGAGAGCCGATGTGCTTAGCGCTGAGCCCGATTTCCTTGCCCTTTGCTCCTCCGGAGAGAGGGATTGGAGCGACCCGCTTATATGCAATATGCTCAGGCACATGAACGAGCTTTTCGCCCTTGGCTATGTTGACCCCCAGTGGGCAAATACTACAGATAGCTCCCTTGCCTACAAAATGAGCGAGGGTGAAGTTGCCATGGTCTTTTCCGGCCCATGGCTCGCCAGCAGTGCTCTTGCTCTTGAAAACAGCATGGATTTGGGCTGGTTTTATGTGCCCAACACCGATGGCAACGCCATTGCAGGCGAAAGTCTGGACGTATTCTGGGCAGTAACCGCCCAGTGCGCTCAAAATAGCGCAAAAAAGGAAGCCGCCATCGCTTTTCTTGACCACTTCTACTCCGAAGGCGCTTATGAAAACCTCTGCACGGAAATGGGCAGCTTTTCCACCCTCAGAGATCCTCAGCGCAGCGCCACCCCCGACGAGGGCATATTGGCGGAGGTTATGGAGGATAACGCCAAGGCTGACATACACATAAGCGACTATGTTGGCGACGAGAACACTCCTCCCGGTTTTGAGAAAAAGCTTTTGCTGCTCCTTTATGATATGTGCACAGGCAAGCTCAGCCCCGAAGAAGCCCAGGATTTGGCCTGCCTTTATTGGGATGAGTGCCGAGCAAGGGAGGTAGCCTATGAAAATTAAGTTTCAGACGCTGACAACCTTCCAAAAGCTCTCTTTGGCCTTCTTTCTCCTTGGCATTTTGCCCATGGTTTTGATTTGTCTTCTCTTCATGAGCCGATATGAGGATAGCAACATGCTCACAGTTCAGGCCAATATGAAGGAAGCCGGCTTCTATGCTCAGGTTAAGATAAGCGAACAAATTGAGGGCGTGGACAGAGCCGCCGAGATTCTCTATGACTATGAAGCCGAGCCTTATTCCGCTCTTTATGAAATTTTGGAGGACGCTTCTCTTGATAAGACAAGCAAGGAGCGCTTTATAAGCCCCCTTCTTCGTCAAATCCTGAACTCCAACCCCGCCGTTTCTGCGGTTTATTTCATCACTCCCGACGGAGAGATTTTCAATAGCTTTTATAGCCAGCAAAAATCTCTCCGCTCCGCTCATACGGAGCACCATGTTCTTCCCAGCTACTCCGCGGATAATCCAAGAAATATGTTCTTGCTGCCCGTTGAAAACGAGAGCCTTTGGTGCCATGGTTCAGAGGACGATGTTATCACCATAGCGAGAAACTATATGGATCCCCGCTCCGTCACATCCCTTTCAAGAATAAGCCTTGGCACACTTTATATTGACCTTCGAACCGAAAAGCTTGGGGAAATGCTCTCCTCTCTCCGTCTTGGAGAAACGGGAAATGTGCTCATAACAAACACGAGGAACAACGAGCTTATTTATAGCCTTTATCCTCAAAACGGCAGCGCCCTTGGCGTTGATAGCGACTTCCCCGCTAACCGCTATTCACTTTTCACCTACCCCATAGGCACGGATTATCTTTTGACCGTTGCCTTTGACCATCAGGAAAGCCTTTCCATGCACACTGCCACAAGAAGCTATCTTCTCTTCATTCTGTCCATTGCAAGTTTGGTTATCCTTAGCCTTTCCCTGCTTTTCAGCGGCCGCATCAGCACTCCCGCCCGCGAGCTCAAGAGAGCTATGGGGCAGCTTCGAGACGGAAACCTCAGCGTTAGGGCAGATATACACAGCGGCGACGAGATGGAATATCTTGCTGAGGGCTTCAACCAGATGGTGCAGGAGCTAAGTGACACCATTGAAGAGGTTTATGTGGCTCAGATTTGCCAGCGAGATGCGGAGCTAAACGCCCTCAAGATGCAAATACAGCCCCATTTTCTCTATAATACCTTGGACATAATCCGCATGAGCGCCCTTGAGCATGAGGACGCTAAAACAGCCAAGCTCATAGAGAGCCTATCCGGCCAGCTTCGCTATATTAGCGATAACCACAAGGAAATGGTTACGCTGAAAGAGGAGCTGGATAGTCTTGCAGAGTATGCCTTCCTCATGGAAACCCGCTATGAGGGGCGCATAAATCTGAAAACAGAGGTGGCTGACTCTCTTCTTAGGCTCTATATTCCCAAGCTGCTCCTTCAGCCCTTTGTTGAAAACGCAGTGAAGCACGGCCTCAAGACAAAATCTGACGGCGGCACCATTCTCATAGAAGCTCTGGAAATGGGCAATGAGCTTTGCATAATGATATTCAACGACGGCTTCCCCATAGAGCCTGAACGGCTTGAACATATACGCTCTTTCCTGCTCAACGCCGAAATTGGCCAGCATGACGAAAATGGCATCGTTGGCGTTGGTATGAAAAACACTCTGGACAGAATTAAGCTCAACTGCGGCAAGCAGTATGGCTTCACCCTTGAAAGCAGCTCTTCCGGCGGAGCTGTTGTAACTTTGAAACTACCCATACGGAAGGAGGAAAAGCAGCAATGCTGAAAGCTTTAATAGCGGACGATGAGATTCTTATCGTTAAAGGTCTGCGCCGCCTTATAGATTGGGATGCATTGGGCATCACCATAGTGGGGGAAGCCACCGACGGAATAAGCGCCGAAAGAATCATGCTTGAGACAAAGCCCGACCTTGTGGTTTCCGACATCCGTATGCCGGGAATGACGGGCTTGGAGCTTCTGGCAAGAAGTTCAGCAGCGGGGAGTCCGAAGTTTATCTTCGTAAGCGGCTATGAAAAGTTTGAGTATGCCCGCGAGGCTCTTTCCCGCGGGGCTGTTGACTATCTTCTTAAGCCTGTTTCCGCGGAAGATCTTGAAAAGGCCGTCAGAAAAGCTCTGGGGCTTATGGAGGAGAGCAATGCCGCCGCGGCACTGCGCCAAAGTTCACTGCCACTCCACCAGTTTTTCTCCCAGCTCACGGAAAACCGGGAGTTTGCCGGAAAAGATCTTTTTAACAACTTCACTACCCTCTTGGGCGGCAAGGAAAACCCTGTTTTCATGGGTCTCAGCTTTGGTCTCACTGCCGAGGCCGAAGAGCAGCTGGACGCCCTGCCCTATGAGAGGAAGCTATTAAAAACCTTTGTAGCC
>JAFYUG010000233.1 GCA_017558545.1 Oscillospiraceae bacterium
AGCTCCATCCCCGCCATCGTGGCCAACTCCACCGATGCCGAGCTCATCCACGAAGCCGCCATTGGCAAAATCGCAGGCGACCAGCTTCTTAAGCTTCAGACCCTTGGTCTCACCCATGAGGAGGCCGAGGAGCGTATACTCAAGGGATTCCTTGCATGAGAGAATTTATAGACCTTCATATTCATACGAATGCCTCCGATGGCAGCTTGAGCCCCCGTGCTGTGGTGGAAGAGGCGGCAAGAATTGGCCTGAAAGCCATTGCCGTAACTGACCACGATACCGCCGATGGCCTCCCCGAGGCCTTAGAATGGGGCGAAAAGCTGGGAATGGAGATAGTTCCCGGAATAGAGCTCAGCGTGGACTATAAAGAACACGGAGTTCATATTCTCGCCTATTTTGTGGATGCGGAAAATCCCCATTTGCAGGAGCTGCTTGCATGGGTAATTTCCGAGAGGGAAAAGCGCAATGAGGAAATTGCCGCCGCCATGAGGGCGGACGGATATGATGTCACCATTGCCTCCCTTCGCGAAATGTTCCCCGGCGCCATCATAGGCAGACCCCATTTCGCAGCTGCCCTGGTGAAGGCGGGAGCGGTTTCCTCCGTGCCGGAGGGATTTGAAAAATACCTCAACCGCGGCGGAAAATATTATAGAAAAAGAAAATATATCCCCATGGATATGGCCTTTGAAACAATAGCCAAATGCGGCGCCAAGGCCGTTATGGCTCACCCCTTGCAGTATAAGTTCAGCCATGATGAGCTTATGGAGCTGACTAAGCTTTTGAAAGAAAAGGGCTTATCGGGCATGGAGTGCGTTTACGCCGTCTATACCCCGGAGCAGAGAGAATATCTCATGGGCATAGCTGAGGAAATGGAGCTTTGCGTAACCGCGGGCAGCGATTTCCACGGCAGCGGCAAGCCTCATATCCAAATAGGAACAGGCTGCGGCGATATGAAAGCCCCCTACGAGCTTTTGGAAAAACTTAAGAACATATAACAAAAAAGCCTCAGAATCTATCTGAGGCTTTTTCTTGTAATAGTAGATTTTACGTGTTAGTATAAAGAAAAAAGGGCAGGTGAGCATTGTCAGCCATGGGAAAACTGAGAAATATGACGGCCATATATCTATTTAGAGGCGATAAGGTTTTGCTCTTGTTCAAAGAGGGCGGCCGCGTTGTGAGTAATGTGTGGACCGGCTCAGCCGGAGGACATTTTGAAGAGCATGAGCTTAATGACGCGAGAGCCTGCGTGCTGAGAGAGCTGGGAGAAGAGCTTAATCTTGGCGAAAATGATATTGAAAATTTGGCCATGAGATATGTAACGCTGAGAAAAGCAAACGGAGAAATTCGGCAAAATTATTATTTCTTCGCCAATCTCAAAGACCATGTGGAGGATAATTTAAGCTCCAACGAAGGCACATTGAATTGGTTTTCAGTTGATGAGGCAGGAGAGTTGGAAATGCCCCATACGGCAAAATATGTGGTGGAGCATTATTGCGCCGAGGGAAGATACACGGATAAGCTCTATGCAGGTGTAACCCATGAAAAGGGCGTAGAATTCATGGAGCTACGGGAGTTTTAATAGATAAAAAACGATGGGGGATGCACACGCAGACGCGCCAGTGCATTTAGAGCTAATAAGTAAAATGATTGTCATTGCGAAGCGCTGTGGCAATTCGTAATTCACTAAACGGAACGGTCAAGACTGTTCCTGCATTGGCGGAATGCAGATACAGCCTGTCATACCGACCGAGCGTAGCGAGTGGAGCGTATCTCATGTGGCAACGAAAGCCGTAGGGCTGCGGATTGCCACGTCGGCCTACGGCCTCCTCGCAATGACAAAAATATAATTGTAGGGGCGCAGCTATGTGTGCGCCCGCTTTACACAACAATAGGCACGGCAATTTAATTTGCCGTGCCTATTAAATATGTTATTTCTTTTTCTTTTTGCCGAAGATGCTGCCGGAGGACTTTACGCCCTCGGCGTCGCCTGTGGCTTCGCCAAACTTGCGGAGAAGCTCCTTCTGCTCGGCGTTGAGGTTTTTGGGAGTTACGATGTAAACGGTGACATACTGGTCACCGCGGCTGGAGCCGTTGAGATAGGGAATGCCCTTGCCCTTCAGACGGAATACGCTGCCGGTCTGAGTGCCCTCGGGAATGGTGTACTTAACCTTGCCGTCAAGGGTGGGAACTTCCACCTCTGCGCCCAAAGTTGCCTGAACGAAGGAAATGGGCATCTCGAAAAGGACGCTGGCGCCGTCGCGCTCGAAGAGGGGATGAGCCTTGATGCTGACGGTTATGAGCAGGTCGCCCTTGGGGCCGCCGTTGAGACCTGCATGACCCTGTCCGCGGAGGGAAACGGTCTGTCCGTCGTCTATGCCGGCGGGTATGTTCACGGTGATTTTCTTGTTCTTGCGAACCTTGCCCTTGCCGGAGCACTTGGGGCAGGGCTCTTTTATAATCTTGCCGCTGCCGCCGCAGGCGGGGCAGGAGGAGGTGGTGGCCATAACGCCGAAGGGGG
>JAFYUG010000234.1 GCA_017558545.1 Oscillospiraceae bacterium
ACCTCCCTTTGCACAAGGGAGGCTTTAAATGCGTTAAATAAAACATTCCTCATACCCGTACGCCCGCCATTGTAGGGACACCTTATCCCATATAATACTCCGGATAATTGGAGCAGCAGAGGTAGGTATAGCCCAGCATGGAGTCATATAGCAGGGTATGCACCGAGGAGCCTTGGGGGAAATTGGCCTGAAACACAACGCTGGGGTCACATAGCACCCTCTCCCCCTCCAAAAGTCGTTTTGCAGCCTCTATGCTCTCCATGGATGGGCGCAAGGCGGCTAAATAGAGGCTGTTTGCCCCGTAATACTGCCCCGGCTGCTCTATAACCCCCTTCAGGGTGTCGGGAAACTCCGGCGAGTCCACGCGGTTTAGCACAACCTCACCAACGGCCATCTTCCATTCTGTGCCCAGCCAAAGGCTTCCGGCCTCCGCCTCTATGATTTTGGATAGCAGACTAAGCTCCTCAAAGCTGATGGGGCTATAGTCCAGCTCAAGGGCGGCAATTTTCTCATCCCTCAGCCTCTCCGCCTCCATCCCCGCCTCCTCATCGCCGGAGCATACCGCCTCCATCATGATGAGCATATAGTCCGTATCGGGGCAATAGTCCCCCAAAACGGGGGTGAAAATGGCGGCGCAAAGCAGAAAAAATATAACTATGTATCGAAACATAAGTTCTCCTCCCAATTTCTAATGTAATTTGCATTATATTGGGAGCAGGGCGCAAAAATGGGCGAAAAAGGTATGAGACAGAAAAAATAAAAAAATAAAAGCCGTGAATTTCCAGGAATTCACGGCTCTACTATAACATTTTCGAAGAAAATATATCGCGGGCGAAGCCCATATCGAATATCGATAGATATATATCGCAGATTTGCGAAGCAAATCTATATCGCGATGAGGGGACATAAATCCATGTCCCCTCATCATGTTTATATTTTCTTCAAAATTGCATCCACTTTGGCCATTTCTTCCTTGGTGGGCTGCTCCGTGGCGGAAAGGGTGTAGCAGCCTTCCTCCCACTTATGCTCGCCAAGCTTGTGGAAGGGCAGAGGCTCTATGCGCTTTACGCAGCTATATCCGTCCAAAAACTCTCGAAGTGTGCGAAGCTGCTCCTCATCCATGGTAAGACCGGGCACAACCACATGGCGTATCCAAACATCCTTGCCTACGCTCTCGCAGTAATCCAGATACTCCTTCTCATTGGCCAAAACGGTGGCTGAGCCGGTGATGGTCTTGGATAGGTCGGGGAGGATGCTCTTGATATCCAGCAAAAGCATATCCGCTTCGTCGATTGCCTCCCGGCACACGGAAAGGGGAATGGCGCCGGATGTATCAATGGCGGTATGTATGTTCTCCTTTTTCAAAGCGCGGAGCAGGTCGCGGACAAACTCGTGCTGAGCCATAGGCTCTCCGCCGGAAATGGTAACGCCGCCGCCACCTTTATAAAAGCCGCGATAGGGCAAAACCTTTTTGACAATTTCCTCAACGGTGGTCTCCGTGCCGTCTGTGGGGTCCCAGGTGTCGGGATTGTGGCAATAGAGGCAGCGGAGGGGGCAGCCCTGCAAAAAGACAATAAAGCGGATGCCGGGGCCGTCCACGGCGCCGAAGGTTTCGTAGGAATGAACTTTTCCGTTTTTCATGGGCGACTCCTCTCATAACAGAGCTTTTAAAGCCTTCTCCTTGAGGAGAAGCCTTTTGAAAAATCAGGGGCGAAATATTTTCGCCCCTGAAATAAGATTACATTTTTTCGTGGAAGGTGCGGGAGATAACATCCAGCTGCTGCTCGCGGCTGAGCTTGATGAAGTTAACTGCGTAGCCGCTGACGCGGATGGTCAGCTGGGGATACTTCTCGGGATGCTCCATTGCGTCCATGAGAGTCTCGCGGTTGAGAACGTTGATGTTAACGTGCTGGCCGGTGGCTTCCATGTAA
>JAFYUG010000025.1 GCA_017558545.1 Oscillospiraceae bacterium
CACGGGGCTGGAGATCGTTGACAACAACGCCGTCAATCTCAACGGTGCCGCCGGAGATATCCTCAAGACCTGCAATCATACGCAGGGTGGTGGATTTGCCGCAGCCGGAGGGGCCGACGAAAACGATGAACTCCTTATCGGCAATTTCAAGATTGAAATCCTGAACGGCCACAACATTGTTATCGTATACTTTTTTAACATTAGTAAGTTTCAAAGTTGCCATATTCTCACCTTAACCCTTTACTGCGCCGCCGGTGACGCCTTCAACGTAGTACTTCTGGAGGAGCATGAAAACAATAACAACGGGAATAGCAACCACAACGCCGGCTGCGCAGAACATGGTGTAGTTGGTGTTAACCATGGTGCGGCTCAGCCACTCGAACATACCGACGGCAACGTTCATACCGGCGGAGTTTTCATGGATGAGGTAGCTGGCAAGCATGAAGTCGCCCCAGGGAGCCATGAAACCCATGAGTATGGTGTAGATAACGATGGGCTTACTGAGAGGCATGATAATCTTATAGAATACCTGCCAGCGGGTAGCACCGTCCACGCGGGCGGCCTCGTCCAGAGTCTGGGGGATAGTGTCGAAGAAGCCCTTGGACACATAGTAGCCCATACCGGAGCTGGCGGCGTAGACAATGATAAGGCCGATGGGAGCCTTGCTCATGGTGAGACCCAGGTCATAGAACACCTTGTAGATAAGAATCATGGTGAGGAAACCGGGGAACATACCCAGAACCAGCATAACATTCATGAGGCCGCGTCTGCCCTTGAAGCGCAGGCGGGAGAGAACATAGGCCATGGCCAGAATGAAAATGGTCTGGGTGGCGGCGGTTACAACGCCCATGATGCCGGTGTTCTTAAACCAAATGAAGAAGTCTGTTTCGGTGAAAAGGCGGACATAGTTATCAAAACCGAACTCCTTGGGCCAGAGATAGCTGACCTGCATGGCGGTTTCAACGCGGAAGGATTCCAGCACTATGCCAAAGAAGGGGAAAAGCCAAATAACGGTGATGATGCAAAGAGCGATATAAACTATAGTATTGCCAAGTCTTCTGCTGGCACGAGCGCCGAGGCCGGTCTTCTTGATTTTGTTTTCAGTATTCATCATCTGAAGTCCTCCTCGTTCTTGGTAGAGGGTATCACATTGTAGACTATGAGAGAGAGCACGGCAACAACAAGGAATACCAGAATACCGATGACGGAGGCCATGTAATACTGGGTTTCGGCGCTGTTGAGGGTCATCTTATAGAGCCATGTGATGAGCAGGTCGGTATGGTTTACGCTGACGCCGCCCGCTGTGCCCAAGGCCGTATTGATAAGGGGGTTATTCTGGGTCAGCAGATAGATAACGTTGAAGTTATTCAGGTTGCCGACGAAGCTTGTAAGGAGATAGGGTCCCATAACAAACATCATGTAAGGCAGGGTGATCTTGCTATACTGCTGGAAGGCGTTGGCGCCGTCAATACGAGAGGACTCGTAGAGGTCGGCGGGGATGTTCATAAGAATACCGGTGGCCATCAGCATGATGTAGGGAATACCAACCCAGATGTTGATAACAATAACCAGTATCTTGGCGGTGATTTCGTTCTGCCAGAGACCCATCTGGTTGGCAGCAACCATGGACTGGGGCAGGAGGTTCCAGTTGAGGAGCAGCTTGCCCACAATGCCGGTGGGGTCAAAGAGCTTAGCCACATAGAGCAGAGATACGAACTGGGGGATTGCAATGGTCATAACCAAAACAGTTCTCCAGAACTTCTTTATCTTGATGCCCTTCTTGTTGATCATAATTGCAACAAACATACCAAGGAAGTAGTTGGTGAAGGTTGCAAAGAAGGCCCACATCAGAGTCCAGCTGAGGATTTCGCCGAAGGCCAGACCCAGACCACCCTTGCCGAAGTTAAAAAGCTCATTGAAATGAGTCCAGCCAACCCAGCTGAAGAGGTTGGAATAGCCGTCATGAGCAGCGTCATAGCTGGTGAAGGCTATGAGCACCATGTAGATAATGGGCAGCACGGTGAATGCGGCAATGCCCAGTACGGGGAGAGCCAGCAGGGTCTTGTGGAACTCATTATCCAGCAGGGAGCGGAGGTCGTCGCCTGCGCTCTTGACTTTCTTGCCGCGGGCGGTGATGTCCATGCAGATGCGGCACTGCTTAACCTGAACGCGCCAGGTATAGATGAATGCGATGATGAAGATAATGGTAAGCAGACCGTAAAGGAGAACCTTGACGGAGTCATCACCGGGAACCCAAACATCGGTATCATAGATAACGTCATACTGGAAAGCGCCCTGAACATTACCGACGGTTGCACCGTTCTGAAGGAAGTGCACCTTGCCCAGCCAGTAAAGGCCGCCGGAGGGAACCAGCATGTAACCGATGAATATTATTTCAAATGCAAGGAACAAAATTCCTCGCAGTATTTGTCCATAGAAGAAGTTGCCGAAGCCGAAAATGATGAAAGAGAGCTTTACAGCCCAATTGCCTTTTGCGAAGGTATAACCAATATCCTTGCAGCCGCCCCAAACGCTTTTTACGCAGCCTTTGAGGAAATAGAAGATATTGATGAAAAGCTGGGCTATCCAACCGGGGATAGCGCAGATAAAGAGCTTGAGCTTATAAACCATTGCCTGGAATTTGCTCAATCTCAGATATTCCAAATCGTTAAGTCTTTTCATAACAACAGTATATAACTAAGTTATACTTTTCCTCCTTCTCTCTTAATAGTAAGAGGGCATTGTCCGCCGACATATTTTATAGTCGGCAAACAATGCCCAAAAGCTGAGGAAATGGGGAGCTTAATATTAAGCTCCCCAATCCCCCAGTTATATATTCTTACTCAACAGGAATGAGGGTGACGGTGCCGCCCTGTGCGCCGTCCCAAACGAGCTGTACCTGGTACTTGCCGTCAGCTTCAACAACGATGTTAGCGCCGTTGAACTCAACGCCGAAGTTTACATCCCAGGATGCGCCCTGGCGAACCTTGAATTCCTCGCCGGCCTTGAGCTCAAGGACGTCAGAGGTGTAGGTGCCTGCGGGATCCTCGGTCATAGCGAAGTCGGTATCCCAGCTGGTGCCGCAGATGCCACCGATAACGCCCCAAGCGTTCTTCTGCTCTTCGGTCATGGAGAAGAGACCTTCGATGGTAGCAGCGTAGCTCTCGAGAGCGGCCTTCAGGTCGTCCTCAGAGGTAGCGTTCTTAGCGTCTGCGCCGAGAACCTTAGCGATATCCCACCA
>JAFYUG010000235.1 GCA_017558545.1 Oscillospiraceae bacterium
CCTTTGGCCTCCTCGCAATGACGAGGTAGGCTTAAGCCGGAAGAAACGATTTTTAATACAAGCTAAAATCACCTCCGTCATTGCGAACCGGTGCGCGCACCGGTGTGGCAATCTGTACCCCTACCTAAAAGCCCTCAGTCGCCACAGAGTTAATGAGAGAGTATACTTATAATTCTTGTACATAAAAAATCCCGAATTCCGTAGAATTCGGGATTTTTAGTTATTATTAAGGTTTTATCTACTTCCCTTATCATAGGGGATACCTTCTGCCTTGGGAGCGCGGGAGCTCTTGGAGGTGAAGGCCAGAACGATGAGGGTGATGAGATAGGGCAGCATGCGGTAGAGGTGGGAGCTGATGCCCAGCTCGGCCAGAAGGAACACGCCGTCGCCATTGATATCAATGCTGGAGTAGGCGGCTGCAATGCACTTGAAAAGACCGAAGAGCAGAGCGGACCATGCGATGTTGAGGGGCTTCCAGTTACCGAAAATCATAACGGCCAGAGCAAGGAAACCGAAACCGGCTACGGAGCCATCGGCTGCGCAGTTGGTGGTGGTGAGGGCATATACAAAGCCGCCCATACCAGCCAGAGCGCCGGAGATGGTGGTACCTGCATAGCGCATGCGGTAAACGTTGATACCGAGAGAGTCGGCAGCCTGGGGATTTTCGCCGCAGGCACGCAGACGAAGACCAAACTTGGTCTTATAGAGGATAATGCTGAGGATTACGAAGAGGATGATGCAAACATAGGTTGCAATGTAAACCTTCAGCAGGAAGGTATTGGTGAAGAAGTCAACCTCGGCTCTGCGGTCGATGCCGAAGGTGGAGCGCTTGAGCATAAACCAGCTGGCGGAGTCACCGGTGAACATCTGGAGGGTGTTCTGGTTGGCAATAATGCGGATAAGGAAGAGAACCAGCGCGGGAGCCAAAAGGTTCAGAGCAGTACCGCCAATGGTCTGGTCAGCGCGGAGGTTAATGGATGCAAAGCTCAGGAGCAGGGAGAAGATTGCACCGAAGATGGCGGCAACCAGCATTGCAAGAAGCTCAAAGCCCTGCAGAGCTATCCAGTTGCCTGCATCGTAAGCAGCCTGGAAAACCTCGGCCTGCTGCATAACTCGAACAAACAGGACGCCGATGAAGGCACCGAAAATCATAATACCTTCAAGAGCAAGGTTGATAATACCGCTTCGCTCAGCGAAAACACCGGCGAGGGCAACGATCATAAGAGGAACGGCGTAAATCAGGGTCTGCTGAATCAGAAATGTCATGCCTGCTCGCCTCCTTTCTCGTTTTCCTCCGCCGCATCTGCGACGGTTTCCTCTGCTGCAGGCTCTTCAGCCTTTTTGGCAGGCTCGGCATTGGCATTCACAGCGCCAACCTTATCCTTCTTGCGGCCGCTGAGCCACATACGGATAACCAGGGAGAATGCTGCCAGATAAACGATAACGGCGATGATAACGTCGGTAATATATTCGTTGTATGCGGTGAGCTTGGTGAGCTGGAGACCAACGATATCCAGCATTGCCATGAATATACCGGCAAATACAACACCAATGGGGTTATTGAGAGCCAGCAGGGCAACGGGAATGCCGTTGAAGCCTTCGCTGGGGAGGGACTGATAGGTGGTCCAGAAGAACTCAGTGTTACCGCTGAGCCAGTAGAGGCTGGCGCCGGCTGCGGCCAGAGCGCCTGCGATTGCCATGGAGAGGATGATGTTGCGCTTATCCTTGATACCTGCATAACGGGCGCTGTGGCGGTTTGCGCCGCAGGCCTTCAGCTCGTAGCCAAGGGTGGTTTTGTTCATGATGATATACATCAAAATTGCGATTACGATGGCAACGATGATACCTGCGTTAACCTGGCTGCCAACAAAGATCTTATCCAGACCCATCTTGGGAGTTGCGATACCTGCACCGTCCACATAAACGCCGTCAACAAGGCCATAGGTGGTCTTATAGACATAGCCGGTCTTGGTGCCTTCAACAATGTTCTTGAGGTTGGACTTATCGAACATCCATGTTACAAGGTTTGCGGCAATCCAGTTGGTCATAATGCAGGCCAAAACCTCGTTGATGTTCAGGAAGGCCTTAACTATGCCGGGGATTGCGCCCCAAATTGCGCCTGCAAGGATACCGGCCACAAATGCCATGGTCCAAATAAGACCTGCAGGGAGAGTGCCGGAGGGAATGGAGAGAGCCACAAACAGAGTTGCGGCAGTGCCCATCAGATACTGGCCGGGTGCACCGATGTTGAAAAGGCCGGTTTTGAAGGCCACAGC
>JAFYUG010000236.1 GCA_017558545.1 Oscillospiraceae bacterium
CAAGAAGGCCAAGTGCCCCATCGTTGTGTATATCCAGCGGGGTAACTTCCTCCGCTCCCCCCAGTGGTGCAAGCACCCCTACCGCAAGGTGAAGGTCAGCGGCGACTTTGTCTGCGTGGCCACCAGGGAAGAGGTTTTGAGCCTCCCTGCCGAGGAGCTGCAAAGGCGCATAGACGAGGCATTTAAGTATGATGACTATGCATGGCAGTATGAAAACAAGATAAAGATTACATCCCGCTTCCGCGCCCATAATCTCCACAAGGTGCTCTATCAGTGCCCCGTATGCGGCAAGGAGTTCGCCATGAACTCCGAGCATAGCCGCCTTTGGTGCGAAGAGTGCGGCGAGAGCTGGGAAATGGACGAATACGGCCGCCTCCACCGGGAAAACGGCGAGGACATCTTCCCCCATGTGCCCGATTGGTATAATTGGCAGCGTGAGCAGGTGCGCGCTCAGGTGGACGCAGGCACTTACGGCTTTAACGACGATGTGGAAATCTACCACATGGTAAATGCCAAAAAGGGCTTTCGGAAAATTGGCGAGGGCTGGCTTACCCACACCGTCGAGGGATTCACCGTACACGGTGCTCTCGATAACGGCGAAGAATTCCTCTTCAATCGCCCGGTGAACACCATGCGCTCCGTCCACGTGGAGTTTGATTTCAAAAAGCGCGGCATCCCCGCTCCCATGGACGGCATAGACCTCGCCACCCATGACGATACTTATTTTGTGTTCCCCAAAACCGCCAAAAATGTGCTTACCAAGCTGCATTTTGCAACGGAAGAGCTGAACAAGGCATATTTGGAAAGTAAAAGTTTAAGTAAATAAGCGACGCTGCATAAGCCTGTCAAAAAACTATACTGCTTTGAGCGATCTTCGCTCGAAAATGCTGTTTTCAGGGAGCCACCCTGAGCTTCCCCTGGGGGAAGCTGTCAGCGAAGCTGACTGATGAGGGAACAGTTTGCTACATCAGCCAATTTATCCCTCATCCGTCACGGCTTTCAGCCGTGCCACCTTCCCCCAAGGGAAGGTTTATATGTAAAGGATTTGATTTTATGAACGATATTATCTTGCTCAAGCAGGGCGAAATTGTCCTGAAGGGCCTTAACAGAAGAAATTTTGAGCAGAAGCTTATTGGCAATGTCATTCGCCGTCTGCGCGAATTCGGCAATTTCAAGGTTTATGCTCTCCAGTCCACCGTTTACGTTGAGCCTCAGGACGATAAGTGCGATATGGACGGCGCTTTCGAGGCTTTGCAGACCGTATTCGGCGTTATCGCCATCACCCGCGCCGCAGCCTGCGAAAAGGACCCCGACGCCATCGCCGCCAAGGCCATAGAGTATCTGGCCGAGGACATGGCCGCCGCCCGCTCCTTCAAGGTTGAAAGCAAGCGCAGCGATAAGCGCTTCCCCATGACCAGCATTGAGCTGAGCCAGCATGTTGGCGGTCTCCTCTCCGAGGCCTTCCCCGACACCGAGGTTGATGTCCGCTCCCCCGAGCTCACCGTTCATGTGGAAGTTCGAGATTTGGCCGCATACGTCCACTCCACCCCCCTGCCCGGTGCAGGCGGTATGCCCGTGGGCAGCAATGGCCGTGCCGTCACCCTCCTCTCCGGCGGCATAGATAGCCCCGTATCCAGCTACATGATAGCCAAGCGCGGCGTTCATCTCATCCCCGTCCACTTCTTCTCCTTCCCCTACACCAGCGAGGCCGCCAAGGAGAAGGTGCTCACCCTTGCCGACAAGCTCACCGCCTACTGCGGCAAGCTCATGGTTGAGATAGTCCCCTTCACCCATATTCAGGAGGAAATCCGCGATAAGTGCCCCGAGGAGTATTTCACCATCATTATGCGCCGCTTCATGATGCGCATTGCTGAGCGCATCGCCAATGATAACGGCTGCGACGCCATTGTAACCGGCGAAAATCTGGGTCAGGTTGCAAGCCAGACCATGTCCGCCATGGCCGCCACCGAGGCCGTTACCCAGCTGCCCGTGCTGCGCCCCCTCATCGGTTTTGACAAGGCCGAGATCGTTTCTCTCGCCCGCAAAATCGACACCTTTGAAACCTCCATCCTCCCATACGAGGATTGCTGCACCGTATTCACCCCCCGCCATCCCAAGCTGCGCCCCTCCATCGCCGAGTGCGAGGAGATTGAGCAGGCGCTGGATGTGGAAGGCCTTATCGAAGAGGCCGTGAAGAACATCGAGCGCGTAAGATTGGCGTAATGCCGCCTTCGGCGGCAATGAATTGCCCCTTTGAGGCATGAATTGGCACAGCCATGAATTGCCTTCGGCATGAATTGCGGCTTGCGCCGCATTGAAATGGGCAATTCAATTCATGGTGCGAAGCCCCAATTCATGAGCCATAGGCTCAATTCATGATGCGCAGCATCAATTCATCCCCCCCAATTTTTTACCCCACAGAATTAGGAGACCCAAAAATATGACCAACGGAAATTATCAGTATTCTCTGGTGGAAAAGCTCAGCTTCACCCGCTACGGCGGCACCGAAGCAGAGCTTAAGGCCGCAGAAATACTCAAAAAAGAAGCAGAATCCTTCGGCGGCGAGGCTCAGCTTATGAACTTCACCATTCCCGCCTTCGACTTTTCCCATTGCTCCCTTCGCGTAACCGCTCCCTATGAAAAGGAGTATGACTGCGCCCCCTGCGGCATGGTTGGCTGCATCAACAAGGAGCTGAAGCTCATCTATGTGGAGCAGGGCACTGACTTCGACCTTCGCAAGTATGATGACCTCAGCGAATACGCCGTTATCATCAACGAGCTGAACAAGGAAACCTATAAGCGCCTTGCTCTGAAAAAGGCCGGCGCCTTCATAGCCTTCAAGGGCAAGTGGTATTCCCGCGATGAAGACGTGGACATTATCCCCCGTCCCATCCGCCCCGGTATGCTGAAAAACGGCAA
>JAFYUG010000237.1 GCA_017558545.1 Oscillospiraceae bacterium
CTGCTGGGCGGGGATGGTGGAGAGCATACTCTGATAAATGCTGAAAAGTGCCCCGTGATCCATAACGAGGTCACTGAGCAGCTGCTGGGAGGCCACAAAAAAGGGCAGGGCCTTAGCTCCATCCTCCCCCACCTCGAAAACGTAGTCATCGGGGGTGTCGGGGGATATGGTCTTGGGCAGGGCGTAATATTCAATTTCCACTTCCTCCCCAAAGGCCTGAGGAATAAATAGCTCCTCCCCTCTGAAGCTGCGGCGGCTGAGGGTCTTGTCCCCCTGCCAGATTCTGATGAGCTTCAGAAAATCCCCGGGCAGAGGATATAGCACCGTGCCTGCCAAGGGGGAGAGCTTAGCCACGCGGCGAAGCTTTTTAATTTCCGCCACCTGCTTTTGAGCCATGTCGAAAAAATCCGCCATCTTGGCCTCGATATCCTTGTCCTCGGTGATGTTTCCCGAGGATGAATATTCATCCAGCAGCATATAAACCTTGCGTTTTCCTTCGCCAAGGGTCATGCTTATCATCCTTTCCTAATTCCTTTTAAAGCCCCCCTTGCAAAGGGGGGATGTCGGCGATAGCCGACAAGGGGGATTGGAGTTATTTTTTAATCCCCCAGTCACCTTCGGTGACAGCCCCAAAGGCACGATGTGGGCATCGTGCCCTACACAAGGGGGCCTTTAAACGCTTAAACCAAGCTTATACCTCGTCATTGCGAAGCGCCCTTGGGCGCTGTGGCAATCCGTTTTCCTTAAAACACTCGCGAAGCGAATATCGAATTTGCAACAAAGGCAATGTATTGCCTCTGTTGCAAATATATCGATTGCCCGATAGGGCAAATATCGATTTTTCCGAAGGAAAAAATATCGACTTTTATTTTGTCGATATGCGCTAACGCGCTCGATATATGCTTAGCCTGAACGATATGTTCTCCTTAAAATGCTTCCTTAGTTGGGATTGGAGAAGATAATGGGTCTTGCGTCGCCCCAGCCGATGCCGAAGTCCACATAGCCGGTATAAAGATCCTTCAGGGGGTTGCTCTCATCGCTGGGGAGCACCTGAGGACGGGTGATATACACCAGCTTGAAAATGCGCTTCATCAGAATGGGGTCGCAGATTGCCCACTGCTTCTTGGTGAAGCCGTCCTTGCCGCCGCCGATGACCATATACTGAAGGTCGGAAACGGGGTTTGCGGCGTTGGAGCTATCCTCGGGGTTGAGAAGAGGACGCAGCTTGCCGTTTTCGCCGCAAATCTTCTTGGCCTCGGCCTCCAGCTCGGGAGAAACCAGCAGCAGATTCATATCCTGCAGCACGGGCAGACCGTCGGGAGTCACAAAGCGGCTGGCCAGAGACTGGGCGGCGGTGATTGCGCTTACGGAGAGAGTGCTGGTGATAAGGTTGGAGAAGGTGCCGGCATCGGGGTCGGGGATGAATACGCGGCCATTGCTGCCCTTGGAGGCAACGGGATGGTCGGTTGCAGCCCAGCTCTTGCCGTCGCCGCCGAGATATTCGCCGTTAAATGCGTTGCCAAGGCAGCGGAGGGCGTGGATATAAACGGTCATAGCGGCGGCATCGCCAAGATACTCGCCAACGCGGCGGCATTCGCCGCTCTTGTCAATCTTTGCCTGCTTATAGCCAACGGCCTCGGTGAGGGAATATTCCTCGGGGGTGATGACGGTTTTAAAACCGCGCATCTTCTTGGCTTCGTTGAGGTTGGAGCCATCATACTTGGGCATCTCGCCATAGCCGCCGGAGCCGGTGATCTCATAGTCGATGGAGTTGGAGTTCACCTCGCTCATGATGGCCAGGAGCTTGTTGATGCGGTTTGCGTAGGCATAGTCAAAGGCCTTGCCCACGAACTTATAGTTATCGGTTTTCCATGCAGTGTTTGCCATAATTAATTTTTCTCCTTTTCTCTTTTCAGAATTTGTTTATCGGCGCTCAAGAAACTCCTTCTCCGTCATCTTCATGTCGGGGTTGGAGTCGTTCCAGCGGCGAAGAGCCTCTC
>JAFYUG010000238.1 GCA_017558545.1 Oscillospiraceae bacterium
AAGACCTTTGAAATCCACGTCATAGCTGCCGTTTTCAAAGGTGTAGGGCAGGCGATAAATTCCGTAGCCTCCGGGGATAAGGCTTGTATCCATCAAGGCATTTTTCATGTTGGAGCGGTTATGGATGGTGAAGTAAACAGCATCCGGCATCACGATGGAATGGGTATATATGCTAAAAAAATCTTCGCAGTTGCCGGAACCGCCGCCTGCGGATCTCAGCTTTCCGTTTTCGTCCTTGCCCAAATGGAATTCATGGGTTTCCTCTTCCAGAACGGGTATGCGGAAATATTCGTTGAGTATTTCATAGGCTTCGAGGTTGTTGGCTTCGCTATATGCGTTCCATGCGCTTTCCTCGGGATACATGGTCATGGCAAGCCCCGGGAGATCCATATCTCCGCTTATGGGGTAATAGTCGATGTAATCTTTAATGTATATTTCCTTGGTCTTGTATTCCCCGGGCTGAACTTCCAGATAAAGCTCATAATAGGCTTTGCCTATGCCTGTATAAAGGTGTCCCCGCTCTTCTATGTCATAATAGTGATCCAAATGAGCGCCCAGATATATGCCGGTATGCTCATATTCTCCTGCATCGTAATCTTCTTTGGGGCTCACTCTATACTCTGCGGAAGTTTTCTCGGGAGAGTTGGGAGAGTAGCTTATATCCCAGAAAAGATGGTGGTCGAAATTAGTGTGCATGGTGAGGCTCAGACCATCTCCTGCGGAGGCATCGCCGTAGAGAACATTTTCCGTCACCTGAACTTGGTCATTCTTTTCAAGGGCATCCCCGAAAACCCACATAGCGCCGCCGAGGCACAGCCCAAAAAGGAGAATAAGGATTAATATTGCCTTTCGCATATCCTCGTCACTCCTCTCCTCCGCCAAGCTCATCAAGAGCGCGGCTTACGCGGTCGGCGCGGTAGTTATAGGTGTTCTTAATATAATCCATAAGGCTGAGACCCTGCTCTTCCAGCTCCAAGGTGTCCACATCTCCGATAATTTCACCCTTGCGGATAAGTACGGCTCTGCCTATGAAGGAGCTTACCTCTTCGATGAGGTGGGTGGAGAGAATAACGGTTTCATGCTCTTCCAAAATTCCCAGCAGCACCTTGTAGAAATCCTCGCGGTTGAAAATATCGTTGCCTGCAAAGGGCTCATCCATGAGAATATAGTCAGCGCCTTGGCTCAGGGCGCAGATAACCTCAAACTGGTTTTTCTGACCGGTGGAAAAACTTTTTATATTCTTGCTAAAGGGCAGGTCGAAAAAGCTCATCAGTGCGCGGAAGCGCTTTTCGGAAAACTTGGGGAAGTGCTCACGATAAAAGCCCATGTGAGCCTTCGCATCCAAATTGGGGAAAAAGCTGTGCTCGCAGGTGGCAAAGGAGATTTTGGCGATATTTTTGGCGGTAATGGGCTGACCATCCAAACTTATCTCGCCCTCATGGGCCAAAAAGCCCAGAATGCATTTCATAAGAGTGGTTTTGCCTGCTCCGTTTTCGCCGAAAAGACCTACGATTTGGCCTCTTGGTATGCTGAGAGCAACATTGCTGAGGGCTATTTTGCTGCCGTATTTTTTCGTAAGATTTTTGATTTCCAACATATTTACATCACCCTCCAATTTTCCAAAAGCAGTTTAAGCTGATTAGCATAGGGATGGTAACCGTGCTTGTTTATCCAAAACATATAGATCAGATAATAGATGAAAACGATAATGATTGCGGTCAAAAATGTTATGGATGCGGATGCAAGGGGAATTTCTATGCATCTGCGGTGGCGCTCCCACCTGTTTGGCAGGCGGCGCATAAGATAAATGCTCTTGCTGCCGGAGTGATAATGGGCATAGTTTATGGCTATGGATGAGAGCATCAATGCAATGGCGATGGGAAAACAGAAAAAGGCATTACCCAAAAGTTCGTAGAAATATGGGGCGTTGTGCCATTCACCCAAATATATAACAGCATCGAAGAAGCGGGCAAAAAAGCTCAAACTCCAAAGAACGGATATGATGAGAGCGGCAATAAAAAGGCTGCGCTCCGTTTCATAGTCAAATCCGGGAGGAGTGTGCCTTTCCCAGTTAATTTTCGAGCGTTGCTTCTTCATAATCCACCTCCTCGCTGCCTATGCATACTCCCACTATGCTGAGAACAAAGATAAGGGCGTATGCGAAAATCAAAAAGCCGTCGTAGCTTGCTTCAAAGGCTTCTGCGGCAAAACACGCCCATAAGAAAATAAGATGCATCAATGCGGCAAACATCATTTTTTTGCCTCTGCGAATTTTGTGGGCAGAGGAAGCGCAAACGCCGCCCATGCATATAAACATGATAATGTTTCTGAGAAGGCGGCTCATATCCTCAAGAGGCAAAACACTGTGGAAAAAGTCGCTTCGGAAATTGGCCAGGAAAATACTCTGCTGGCTTATATAGCCGCTCTCTGCCGCAAGACTATGCCAAAGGGATATGCCGTAAAGCAAAATTATTTGCCAAAACCAAAGGGCAAAAAGCGCAAGGGCGGCAGTGAGCCAATGCCAGACAATGACCCATCTTTCCGAAACGGAAAGGCGCTCTATGGTGTGCCTCGGATTGGAAGAACCGACGGAACAGCAGCTTATAAGGGTGAAAACTGCAAGAGAAATAGCGGCATAGTAGACAAAGCGGATGCGGCTAAGATCAATGAGGTCATATAGCAGTTGGGTGCGGGGGTTAGGCAGAAACAAGGTGAGAAAAATTTCAACTGCGGCCATGGCGGCCATAATAAGCATAATCTTATAAATGCAGCTTCTGGCCATGAGCATAAAAACAGATAGATGTTTTTTCATTGTTCCTCTTCTCCTTCCCAGTATTTTTCAAGAATTTCTCTGGCTTCGTCTAAGCTTATGCCCATTTGGCGCAGGGCACGTACTGCGGTGCGGGCATCGGCGGCCACAAGCTCAAGCTTGATGGAGCGGACAGTATCAGCGGTGAGCACCATGCAGCTTTTTGCGCCAGAGTGGGATGCGATAAGTCCCTCGTCTTCCAGCATTTTGTATGCCTTCTGAACGGTGTTGGGGTTAACGCCCAAAAGTGCGGATAGCACGCGGCGGGAGGGAAGTTCATCTCCGTCTGCAATAGTTCCGGCAATAACCCCGCGCTTTATATGCAAAATTATCTGCTGATAGATGGGGCTGCCATCCACCATGGTGAAATTATCAAAGCTAATCATATATAATCACGTCCCATAACTGTGTTAGTGGAATAATACAGTTTCTAAGTGTATTATACGAATGATACAGTTTCTTGTCAATATGAAAGCCATTCGCAGAATACCCAAAAAACGATTTTCGTAATTGGGCGAATTGAACGAAAAGAATATATCGTTCAGGCCAAGAGAAAAAATAATAAGGACATCGGCAATTATGCCAATGTCCTTTTCGATATTTGAAGTTTAATTTATCTCATTGAAACCGATAGTTTTGCTCCTGCAGCAAGCGAATAAAGTTAATAAAAGCGCTGTGGCTTCGAAAACGAATTTCTTCATAGCCTTTCACTTCATGAAATGAAGCAATTCGTTGCTTTTCATTGAGCCATACAACATAGACCTCCTTATGGTCTGCCATCCCTGTCTGGTTCATAATTAACTGAAGGAAATTTTGAAATAGGGCAGAGGGTCCACACATACCCCATTTTGCCGTATTTCAAAATGAATGTGAGGACCATTGGAAGCGCCCGTAGAACCAACATATCCTATAATCTGCCCTTGCTTCACATATTGTCCGTTGCTTACCGCCAGAGAACTCATGTGCGCATAGAGCGTTGTTGTTCCGTTTGGGTGATATATTGCCACATAGCTTCCGTAACCGGTAGAGCCAAAATCCAGTACCGCTGTACATACAGTGCCCTCAGCGGCGGCATAAATCTCTGTACCGTACCATGCTCCAATATCAACTCCCGTATGAGGCTTCAATTGACCGTAAAGTGGGTGTATACGGGGGCCGAAAGGGGATGTGATGCGGGTGCAGCTGCTTGGCCACATATAATATCCGCTTGTTGCAGGAGGTGTATACGTTGTTCCGGTGGGATTTTGTTGAGTAGTTTGAGCCGCCTGCTGTTTTTTCAGCGCCTCCTCTGCCTCTTGCTGCTTTCTAAGCTCTTCGGCCTTCTTATCCACAAGAGCCTGCGCCTCGGCAAACTCCGTCTCGGCAATTTCCTGAAAAGCAGTATAGGTTTCAATGTCTTTTTCCAAAGCCTCAATCATACGGCTTGACTCTGCTATTTTTTCGTTGAGCTCATTTTCCGCGGATTTAAGCTCATCAAGTTTGCGCTGTTCAGCTGCTAAAATTTCTTCATATTCTGACAGAGCATCCTCGGCCATGGTTTTGGCGTTAATATAATTTTTGCGAGATATTTGATCCGCAGACATAATATCGGAAACATCTGTCATTCTTGATATTAGCTCGGGAATATCATCAGCCTGAAGGATATAAGAAAGATAGGTCCATGAAGAGTGTTCCTCCATATCCCGCACTCTTTTGCAATAGAGCATGTAGTGGACTTGCTCGTTGCGCACAGCTTCTTCAAGAGCTGAGCTTTTTTCGGCAACGGCCTCCTCATAGATGGCAAGCTGTTGACTTATAAGCAGCATATCCTGACTAAGAAGATAGCTTTCCTCATCCAGTACAGATTTGTTATGCAGGAGAGCTTCCATATCACTCTCCATAGATGTCAGCTGAGAAGCGATATTATCCCTCTTAGTGCGGAGAATATCTCTCTGCTCTTCGAGGGCGTCTATTTCGCTTTGACTAACAGCACAAACCGGGATAGAGCCTACTATTAATGACAGGCAAAGCATTAATAGTATAACTATTGTTGATATTCGTTTCATTTTCCTGTCTCCCCAATCCTATTTCATAAATGAAATTTATGGGGTGATTATCTCCGTCCCATGTATCTGAAATGCCATTTTTTTGCATCTAAACGTGCAAATGTTTGCATCCAAATTGTATATAGTGCAGGTGTGATTAGTGGCATCTGTAAAAGTGTTATTGGGCGCACACATAGGTGCGCCCCCATAAATATATTACCTTGTCATTGCGAGGAGCCTGTAGGGCGGGCTGCCCACAGCCCGCCGCTTGTGGCAATCCGTACCCCCCCTTGGCTCCCCCCCTC
>JAFYUG010000239.1 GCA_017558545.1 Oscillospiraceae bacterium
TAACGCGGCGGGTGACATCCATGCGTATGGTGTGTCCCTCGAAATAGCGGTGGTTAAAGGCCTTGTCCGAGCGGAGATGGGGCAAAACCTCCTCCACTATCATGTCATAATGGAGATTGCCTCCGGGCATTCCAAGCTGCTCCACCACTCTCCGCCCTCCCGGCAGGAGAAAGTCGTCGGTGCGCACAAGTCCCGCTCCCGTGATTTTAACAAGGGCCTGCGCCAGACTGCTTTTGCCGGAATTGGACATGCCATCTATGGCCACAATGCAGCCATCACTTCTCTTGGCCATCGCCTCCAAAATGGGGATAAGCTTCATATACTCCATTGGAGCGATGCGGTAGGCGGGCTTTTCTGCCTCCCTATAGCTTTGGCTATGGCTGACGGCTTCCCCGTCCCAATTAGATAGCTCCTCTTCCCAATCTTTAAGGGAGAAGGGCAGCTTGCCCTCCCCTGCCAAGGCGGCAACGGCGGAGAGTTTGCCATCCAAATCTCCGTCACCATGGGCGGCAGAGAAAATCTCATAAAGCCAGCGCCAAGGAAGGTCTTTTCCCTTCCATGCGCGCAAATCCACACGGCAAAGATTTTCGGAAATTTGCTCAAAAATAGGTCTTTCCCCATCGGCCTCCACAGCGGACAGCTCCCTGCGGAGGTATTTTTTTGCCCAAGTGGGGTCAATGGTGCCGTGCTCAGCTCCCCAAGCCGCCTGATAACACATTTTAAGAGCATCCCTCGCCTTCATGGCAGGGTGGGCTATGCTTTGGGCAAGGAGATATTGAGCAAAGTCGGGCTTTGTTTCACGCGCAAGGCTGCGCTTGGCCACCACAATGGTGCTATCCCCCTGCTGAGCTTCGCAGACAGCCTCAAAGCCATTTTGCTGCCAAAAATGGGAGGACTGGGGGTTAAGCTTTTCATAGCCCAGCATGATGCTCTCATAGCCCCAATTTTCACAGCAGAGGCAGATTTTCTCAATTATGGCCGTGCCAATCTTCTTGCCCTGAATGCACTTATCCACCATGAAAAAGCCTATGAAGGCCGTATTTTCATCGGGATAGCCGTCTATAAAGTCCATGACCGCCATGAGATACTTGCCATCGAAAAAGCCAAGATAATATTTCTCCTCCACGGTCTTTCCCGGGGGCAGGGCGGACATATCATTTTTCACGTCCTCGGCGGTGGCGCTATGGCCGCAATATTCATAATAAAGGGTGTTGCTCTCCATAAGTTCCACCACAAGGGGGATGTCGGCCTCGGTGAGAGCGCGCACCTCGTAGCGAGTAGAGAGAGCGGAAATATCAATATTTTTCATTAATATCTGCCTTTAATGAGTTTTGCCTTCATAAGAGCCAGGGTCAAAGCAGGAACAACGATGAGATGGACTATAATTCCGGGGATGGAGCCGAGGAAATAGCTTGTTGCCCAAAGACCGACGGTGAATGCTCCGCGGGCAAAGATGAAGCCCTTGGCAAGACCTGCCAGCACGCGGCCCAAGACCATGGCGGTGACAAGAGATATATAAAGGTCGGGATAGAGCTTGCCGGTGCGGACAATTTTCATCATACCGCCGGTAATGAGGCCATAGGCCGCCAGCTCCACCATCATGGGAGGCAGGTAGGCGGCAGGGGGCATGCCCGTTATGAAGGAGCTGAGCACAGGGCCAATTATGCCGCAGACAAGACCCCACAAAGGGCCGCAGGCGAGGCCGCAGATAAGCACGGGTATATGTATGGGGCTGAAAAGGCTGCCCCCATCGGGTATCATATGAAAGGCGATGGGCAGCACCACGCATAGGGCAAGGCACATGGCCGTAACAGTGAGTTTTCCGTATTTCTTCATAGTTTCCTCCAAAAATAAATAATTGCCGCAGGGGCAAAAGGCTTTTTCAAAAGCTCCAAACCACCTTCACGGCAATTAATCCAAAATAACCCCATGCAAAAACATGAGGGAAAATAAAAAGTCTTTTTGAAGGGCTTTCTTCTGAAAACCGCGGCTGCCTCTTCATGAGGGCCATGGATATTTTAGCATCCATAACCCTTCCATGTCAAGAATTAACGGCCTCGGCCAACTTCCTCCACCACCTCGGCAATAAGGCGGCTCATGTTCACTTCCCCAACGCCTACCACCATGTTATCGCAGTGGTTCACGGGGATAAGTATTCTTTTTGCCCCGCTCTGTCCTATGGCCAAGGCCATATCGGGGGTTATCTCCCCCAAGAGGGCATCGGCTATGACTATGCCAACGGGTCCGATGATTATGTCCGCAGTTTTTGCGCAGACTTTAACGGAGTTTTCCCCCGTGGCGGCGGCGTGTGCTCCCGCCTTTATCATGGCGGAGGTGGCCATGGCGTTTGTGCCCA
>JAFYUG010000240.1 GCA_017558545.1 Oscillospiraceae bacterium
CCGATTACGCTGTCGCTGCCTCCTATTACTGCAATTTTATACATAGCTGTCACGCAGCCTTCCCCGGAGCGCCTCGGTGCTGATGCCCATCAGGCGTCCCGTCAAGATTATTCTCAGTGCCATGAGCTCATTTTCCAGCGCCGCCACATACTCAACAACCACTTCGGGGCCGAAGGAAATATAGTTGCCGCTGGCAACGAAAAGCTCAATGGCGTTGTCCGCTTCAAGCTCGAACTCCGTCATGGTGGGAGCTGCCGCGCTCTTATGGAAGATGGAGGAGGAATAAAGCTGAATAAGCTCATCCTTGGTTTCCATGGAGCCCAAAATTTCCTCAATGGATATATGTCCGCCTTCGATGAGGGCATATTTCAGAAGCTCACCTCTGCGCCCCATATACATGGTTCTAAGAGTGCTTCGGAGATTTGTGCGGTCAATGCGGTTGCGAACATAATCTATGATGTAAAGCTTGCCGGTTTTCTGAGCATGAAGGAGCATATCATGATAATATGCTCTATCCAAAATGAACTCCGCAATCTGAGGATTGCCTGTGCGGGCAAGGGCATTTCGGGAGTCGCGGATGGCATCGGCATAAACCTTGGGGAGAGCGCCGTTGCCCTCTTCGCTTTCATAAACTTCCTGCAGTTGCTCCATGGTGAAGCGGGCAGAGTCGCTTATAAGGTGGGCGCAGCTTGCCAAATTGCCGCCGCTGTTAACCAGCAGCTTTGCATTATGGTAGCCATACTTCATGCGGAAGAGATCCAAAAGGCTCTGATCGGGGATAAGGTCACGAATCTCCGCAAGCTCCGATGCTCTATAGCGGGCAAGAGCGGCGTTGACGCCCTTGATGTCCATATGGGACATATCCTCATAGCCCTTATCCGCTGCTATGCGGCAGGCCTCGGCAAAGGAAGGCTCGGTGAGCATACGCTCATAGTCCGCTCCCGAAAGGAGCTTGGCTTCCTTGGCGCGGAGGACGGCGGAGAGCATGAGATATTGGGTATCTTTAACTTTTGCCAATGTCCTTCCCCCTTTAAGCAAAGAGGATGGCTGCCACCTGTCCTGCAAGACGGCTTTTCTGCATCATCACGAGGGTGTCCGCAGCGCAGTTCACCTCTATGTTGCCTTGGCGGAGGATAAGTCCTCCGGGTATGTCTGCATAGTCTTCTGCGGCGGTGAGGTGAGCTTCCCTGCCCATTTCCTTGAGAAGGGCGTTGGCGGCCTTAACTGCGGCAGAGGCAATGGCCTTGTCCTTTTCCGCAAACACCAGCTCCTCATAGCCGTTGGAGCTGGCCTTGGCGGCCTGAGCAGACAAAAAGGCTATGTATTCATCCTTGGGTAGATTGATAAGAGCCTCAACGGCCTTTTCAAAGGTCTCGCCCACCAGTTCCTGCTTGAAGGCAAGGACGCTTTTACGCATTTCCATATCGGCGGTGGCGTCAAGGCGCTCGCGTCTTGCGGCGCACTCGATTTCGCCGCGGGCAATGCGCTTAGCATAGGTCTCTTCCGCCTTGGCTTTGGCCTCGGAGAGAATTTCTTCGCAGCGCTGGGCGGCCTCCGCCTCTATGGCTGCGATCTCGGCCATGGCATCTGCCTCAATGCGGGCAGATATTTTTTCAATTCCGTTCATTTTTGCTGATTCCTTTCCTGTTGGAATTCCGTTTTGCCCTGAAATCAGGCGTTGAGGATCATCAGGAAGGATGCGAGGAGGGACAAAATGGCGTAGAACTCAACGGTGATGCAGAGGATCATGCCCTTGGACCAATCGTCGGGCTTCTTGGCCAGAATGTTGATGGAAGCAACAGCAACCTTGCCCTGTGCAATAGCGGAGAGGAGACCGCCGATGGCGATGGGCATGCAAGCCATGAAGTAGCGGGTGCCTTCTGCAACGGTCATATCAAGTGCGCTGCCGTTGAGGGCGCCCATCTGCATCATAGCGAAGAACCAAATAACGAGGCCGTAAAGACCCTGAGTGCCGGGGATAACCTGCAGAATGAGGGCCTTACCGAACTTGGAGGGATCCTGAGAGCAGAGACCTGCGCCTGCTTCACCGGTCATGCCGGTACCTCTTGCGGAGCCTATACCGGGGAGAACTGCTGCGAGACCAGCACCGAGCATTGCAATTGCGAAACCGCCAATAGTATTCAGAAATTCCATTATTATTTCCTCCGTAAAAATATTTTTTATTTAGTAACGTTATAGAACTTGGATTTAACTTTAAGGGGCTTGAAGGGGCGACCGCCATCGGTATAGAACTTGTTGAAGAACTCAAGGCACTGAAGTCGAAGATCGTGGACATAGCAGCCAAGAAGGTTCAAAGCAAAGTTCAGGGCGTTACCCAAAATTGCGATGATAAGGAAAACGAAAATGTTGCCGGGCATTGCGCCGAGGGTATTGAAAACCTGAGCAATAACGCTGCCGGCCAGCATCAGAGCCATCAGACGGGCGTAGCTGAGCAAATCGCCAAACCAGCCGGTAAGCTCGCTATAAATGGTGGAGAAGGGAGCTATCAGCTTGCCCATGCCCTTCTTATCTCTGGTTGTGCCGTAAAGGAACAGCGCCAAAGCAACTATAAGGGGGATGGGAACGCCGCTCACGGTACCCACCTTTAGGAAGGCAAGTCCAGCAGTTATGAATACAAGCCAAAGTCCGCCTTCATACCAAAGAGCATCCGCCAAATGGCCGTCCCTCTTTTTGATGCAGAAGGAAATTACCATACCTGCGTTCAGATGGATGAAGCCAAGGATGATGGCGCCTACCAGCACCATGATGGTATCGTTGAGGGGGCTGAACAAAGCGGGCAGACCGGGCCATGTGCTCTCGGGATTGAGAATATGCACAACCCAGTAGGGGGCATCGCCGAAGAAGCCGCCGGTAACCGCACCCCAAATAAAGGTGGATATGCCGCCTTCTATCATCAGCTCGCCGAAATACTTCATGAAGCCTTCCTGAGGACGGAGCTTGAAGGTGATGAACAAGCCGGCCAGTATCATGATGAGGCCATAGCCCATATCCGCCATCATGATGCCGTAAAACAGCAGGAAGAAGGGAGCCATCAGGGGGTTGGCGTCAACGCTGCCATACCTGGGGAGAGAATACATATCCGTGACCATATTAAGTCCGTCGGTCAAGGGATTATTCTTCAGCTTAACGGGAACATTGCCGTATTCTTCCTCAACGGGGTCTTCAAGGGAGTAGGCGCAATCATAGTTTTGCAGCATGGCCTCCAGCTCCGCCGTGTCGGGTGCGGTGACCCAAGCCTGCATGACTATGGTTTCGCCTGTGACCATAAGAAGGTCGGCAGCATCGGAGCGGTCTATTCTTGTGCCTGCTCTATCGTAGCATAGCTGCAATGCGCCTCTATGCTCGCTAAGGGCAATAATGCGCTTTTCGCTGCGCTCTCTATCCCCTGCTATGTAGTCGAGGTATTCCATGGACTCCTTCATAAGCTCGGTGGCCATGCCCTTGACATTGCCATAGACGGGGAGAACAAAGGAATATTCTCTCAAAGCGGCCATGAGAGCCTCCTCGCTTTCGCGGTGGCATATCATGTAGAGATATATGCAGTTTTCATCTCTGCTGACCTCGAAAAGGGCAAATTCCTCGCTTCTTTCCGTCATGGCTGCGGAGAGAGCATCCATGTCCGTATCGGCGGGGAGCATACCCATCACCACGGCAGAATTTTTGGTGCCGCCATGGTCAAGGGGCAGGGGGCAAGTTTTCCAGGGTGCGAGAGCCTCGATGAGGTTTTTCTCTCTGACCTCATCATTTTTCAGGTTTCTGAGCTTTTCATCCAGCATTCCAAGCTCCTTGGCAACGGCCCTGGCCTCCTCTTCCCCAGTTTC
>JAFYUG010000241.1 GCA_017558545.1 Oscillospiraceae bacterium
CTTGAGGGGAAGCCTTTAAGGGGGCAAACCTTGAGAAACCCCTCAGTCAGCCTATCGGCTGACCGCTCCCCTCGAATAGGGGAGCCTTTAAATGCGGAAACTTCAATCTTCTGCGTATCGTAACCGTTCCGACATACCCAATCCCCCCTGTCATTTGCCGATGCACATGACATCCCCCTTTGCACGGGGGGCTTTAAGGGCGCACCCATCGTAGGGGACGGCGTCCCCGACGTCCCGTTTTGTAGGGCGCGACGACCTCGGCGCGCCATGCAAGGGCTACGGATTGCCACAGACGGGCGGATATAGAATCCGCCCCTACAAGGCGCTTCGCAATGACTATATTTTCGGCCATTATTTCTTCCCCCTTACCTATTACCTGAAAAACGTAGGGGACGGCGTCCTCGACGTCCCGTTTTGCATGGCTCGACGAAAAAGGCTCTGCCGCATCTTCGCGGCAGAGCCTGCAGCCTGTCAAAAAACTCTGCCGCATATGCGGCAGAGCCTGAATATTATATTTGATAAGCGCCTTCTCAAAGAGCCTTGCCGCCGGATACCTTAATAACCTGTCCCGTTATCATCTTGGCCTGACGGCTTGCAAGGAACAAAATGGTTTCCGCAATGTCCTCGGGGGAGATGAGTTTGCCCATGGGGATAAGGGGGATAACCGCCTGCTCAAGAGCCGGGTCTATCCAGCCGGTCTGGGTGGGGCCGGGGGCAACGCAGTTAACGGTTATGCCGTAGGGGGCGGCTTCCAAGGCTATGCTTCGGGTGAGAGCCTCCATGGTGGCCTTGCTTGCGCCATAAGTAATCTGTCCTGCGAAAACCTGAGCGGCATCGGTGGAGAGGTTTATAACTCTGCCGTAATCCCCTCTGTGGCGTATAAGCTCCCTTGTCATCATAATGCTGCCGCGGACATTCACGGCGAAGGTATCGTCAATGACGGCCCGAGTGATGGTCTCTATGGTGTCTATGCCTTCCATGTCTCCGTCGGCGGCGTTGTTCACCAAAATTTCCACCTTGCCGAACTTATTTATTGCCTCGGCATATATGTCCAGCACATCCTCTTCCCTGGTGATGTCCTTTTCCAAAATGAGGTAGTCTGCGCCCATTTCCCGAAGTCGGCTTTCCACCTGAGCGGCGTCACCGGCGTTGGCTTTGAAATATCTGTCCGCTCCGTTAGCGCCCACCTTGCTCTCGTCATAGGCTCTGGGGATTTTCTTAAATACAAGCACCACCTTTGCCCCTTCTCTTGCAAAGGCAAGAGCCGTGGCGGCGCCTATGCCTTGGGGGTTGTTGGCTCCCGTGATAATGGCAACGCGGTCAGAAAGTCCGTAGTTAATCATATCCTCGCCCTCCGAAAATCTTTCTGCGGATATTATAACATAAAAATGAAAAAGCCCATAGCAGAATTTTCTGCTATGGGCTTTCAGGGTGTCAAAAAAGTGGCTTTGCTACTTTTTTGACACCCTGAAAACAGCATTTTTGAGCGATTTTCGCTCAAAAATGCATTGATTTTAACGTGCAGGGGGCCCTTTGCCCCCTACACACGCCCCCGCTACTCTATCTCGTAAGTTGGCAGCATAGTTTTTTTACAGGCTGAAAGCCCATAGCAGAATTTTCTGCTATGGGCTTTAATAGTGGCGAGGGGGTTAATTTGCCCTCTCAATGCGCCTGCTGCCTTTAGCCGGTGTGATAAGCATGGGCACCTTTTCGTAAATGACGGTGGAGGTATCAAGGCCGTACCACTGGGCTTTTGAACCGGCTATGGTGCGGATGGCGTATTTGCTGTTCATAATGAATTCGTCAAAAGAAGAGAGCTCGCTCTTTGTGGGGATGGATTTGTGAATGATGCAGAACTTGAAGCTGCCAACGCCGGATTTTTCATAGATGGAATAGCGCTTATCCTGCAAGGGCAGTTCGCCGCTTGCCTGCAAATCGCTAACGATTTGGCGCAGATATACGTTGATGCGCTGGCTGCACTGGAAACCGAGATTCAGACGAATGCGGAAAATGCAGTCGCTGCCGTAGGTTTCAACCTCGTAGTTCATGGTGTCGGGGTCATCCAGCACATTAACGCTTACAAACCAATAGGCCTGAGCTCGTTTGGGGTCTTTATCCAGTATGGAGTAAAGAATATCTCTGTCGATATGGTCAATGTCCTTGCCGTTATCCAAATAAACAAGGTTGTGGGATGTGAGGCCTATATCCTTATCCTTGCTAAGGGCTTTCAGGGATTCAACATGGTCGCGCATTTTAAGCTCGGTTCTGTATTTCTGCTCCACCTGAGTGCCGCGATACCAGATAATCATAAGAGAGAGGATTATCAGAGTAAGCAGAGCGGAGAAATAACCGCCGTGCATGAATTTGCCGAGGCTGGAAACGAAGAATACAATTTCAATCAAACCAAAGACTATGAGCACCAGCCATGCAAATACCGGCTTTTTGCGAAGATCTTTCAGATATACAAAAAGCAATACAGTGGTCAGCAGCATAGCCACGGTTATAGCCATGCCGTAGGCAGTTTCAATGCGGTGGCCGGAGCGGAATATAAGCACAACAAGGCTGCATCCCACCCAGAGAATGGTATTGACAGAGCCGATGTAGAGCTGTCCCTTGGTGTCGGAGGGATAGCGGATTTCCAGATGGGGGAGCAAGTCAAGCAAAATGGCCTCGGATACCAGCGTGTAGGAGCCGGTGATGAGAGCCTGAGAGGCGATGATGGCGGCCATGGTGCTGAGGATAACCGCAATGGGACGCAGTATGCCGGGGAGCATCTCGAAGAAGGGGTTAAGGTCGGCAACGGTCTGCAAAGCGGAGTTATTAATGTTGTTGATAATCCATGCGCCCTGCCCAAGATAGTTGAGAATGAGGCAGCCCTTAACAAAGGGCCAGCTGCGGTAGATGTTGTCCCTTCCAACATGGCCCATGTCGGAATAAAGTGCCTCTGCGCCGGTGGTGGCAAGAAATACGCTGCCGAGAATCATAAGTCCGGCCTTGTTATAGGGGGAGAAGAGCACTTCTATGGCGTAAACGGGGTTGAATGCCTTCAGCACGGCGGGATATTTCAAAATAAGCGCCGCGCCGGTAACGCCGAGGAAAGAAAACCAAAGGAGCATGCAGGGGCCGAAGGCCTTGCCTATCTTGCTTGTTCCGGCCTTCTGCACGGCAAAGAGAACGAAAATAATAAGCAATGTGATGATAACAACCTTGCCTTGGCCTGCGCCAAGGAAGCGGTCCATGCTTTCGATGCTTCGCAGGCCTTCAACAGCCGTGGTAACAGTAACGGCTGGGGTCAGTACGCCGTCGGCAAGCAATGCCGCGCCGCCAATCATGGCAGGGATGATAAGCCATTTGCCGTAGGTCTTTACAAGGGAGAACAGGGCGAAAATGCCGCCTTCCCCGTGGTTATCGGCTTTGAGAGCAATGAGAATGAACTTAACGGTGGTCAGAAGTGTAACTGTCCAGATAACAAGGGAGAGGGCGCCTATAATGAAGCGCTCGTCAACCTGAGCTATACCGCCGTTTCCTGCAACAATGCTCTTCATAACGTACAAGGGCGAAGTGCCGATGTCGCCATATACAATGCCGATTGTTACAAGAAACAAGGCAAATTTAATGCCTTTTCTTTTTTGCGTGTTTTCGTGAATGTGACCCATGATTTTTGTCGCCTTTCTGAAATTGGTCTCAAAAAAACAAAAAGCTGCTTTCTTTCAAAAGCAGCACAATGAACGCACCAAAACATGCTTTGCCCAATGGCAAAGCATTTATTTTCCTTCTTGTGCTGACGAGATTAGCTGTCGGGTTCGGAAAAGAAGGTCTCCTACCGCCAAAAGGCGGATGCACCCCCAAAATTGGTTCTCCCGCTACCGCAAAACGGTATTAAGCATTTTTGTTTTTTATATTTATACCACATTAATGGAAATATTTCAATAAGATGTTTCGGGGGGCAAAAGAAAAGCCCATAGCAGAATTTTCTGCTATGGGCCGGGATGAAAGCGGAACTGCTTGTTATAACAGGTATGCGTTTATCTTCCGCTGATCTGACGGCGGCAATAGATACGGCTTCCGAGGAATGTCAGCAGCGATGCGACGACAACGTAGATCAAAGGAACGATTTGATATGAGGTGAAGTGCATTCCAAACATAGAAATCAAACGGCTATCAAAGGTGTTCCACATGGACAGAAAACAGGTAGGAAGATAATCCCATAACTGTCC
>JAFYUG010000242.1 GCA_017558545.1 Oscillospiraceae bacterium
CCTCCCTCTGACGAGGGAGGTGCCGAGCTTGCGAGGCGGAGGGAGAGAAAAACTCAATAGTCTGATTGTTATAATAAATTGCTGCTTAATATTCTCTCCCCCAGTCAGCTTCGCTGACAGCCCCCTCATCAGAGGGGGCTATTTATTAAACAAACTGCGCCGATTTCTCTGCGCAGTTTTTGGAAGATGCTTGCATCTTCTTTGACTTATTTTTATTTCCAGGCGAAGGTTACAAGGCCGTAGATATAGATGAAGATAATAACCACGGGAACGAGCCAGCGGAAAATCCACTTCATCCAGCCCTTAACCTTAAGACCGGTGCCGGCGTTGGCTTCGGCAACGAAGTTATCCCAGCCCCAGCCGAACTTATTGCAGCAGAACAGGGCGAATGCCAGAGAGCCCAGAGGCAGCAGGTTGTAGCTTACGATGAAATCCCAGAAGTCAAGCCATGCGGAACCCTCTGCGAAGGGCTGGAAAGCGAATACGCTGTAGCCCAGAGCGGTGGTGAGGGAAATGACGAAAAGACCGATGCCGCAGACAATGCAGCCCTTGGGACGGCTCCAGCCGGTGAGCTCGCGAACGCAGGCGAGAATGTTTTCGAAAACAGCCAGCTCGGTGGAGAGGGCTGCGAATACCATGAACAGGAAGAACAGAGTGCCCCAAATGCGGCCGCCGCCCATCTGGACGAATACGGTTGCCATGGTGTCGAAGAGCAGAGCAGGGCCTGCGCCGGCTTCCATGTTGTAGGTGAAGCAAGCGGGGAAGATGATGAGACCTGCGGTGATAGCAACGAAGGTATCAAGCAGAACGATGTTTACGCTCTCGCCCAGGAGGGAGCGATCCTTGTTCAGATAGCTGCCGAAAATAGCCATGGAGCCAATACCCAGAGAAAGAGTGAAGAAGGCCTGGTTCATAGCGGCAACAACGGTGGTGCCCTTAATCTTGCTGAGGTCGGGGAGCAGATAGAACTTGAGACCCTCGGCAGCGCCGGAAAGGGTGAAGGAGCGGATAGCGAGAACTATCATAAGAGCGAAAAGTGCGCCCATGATGTACTTGGTAACGCGCTCAAGGCCGCCCTGAAGGTTGAAGGAAAGGATAACGAAACCAACTACAACAGCGATGGCAAGGAAGCCAACGTTAACGCCGGGGTTGGTGATCATGCTTACAAAGCCAAGGTCGGTGTGCTGACCAACGAGGAACTTATAGAAGTAGTAGATCATCCAGCCGGTGACAACGGTGTAGAATGCCATGAGGCAGATGTTGCCAAGCAGAGCCAGATAACCGACAAAGCCCCATTTGCCCTTGGGTCCCTGCAGCTTCTGATACATACGAACGGGGCTGGCCTGAGCAGCACGACCCACAGCAAACTCCATGGTCATAACGGGCAGACCAAGGAGAAGCAGGCAGAGGATGTAAATAAGAACAAATCCACCGCCGCCATTCTGGCCGGTGAGCCAGGGGAACTTCCAAACGTTGCCGCAGCCGATGGCGCAGCCAGCGCTCAGAAAGATAAAGCCAAGACGGCTTCCCAATCTTTCTCTTTTCATAATAAATACTCTCTCCTTATATTGTTTTAAAATGCTAAAGTATTTAGAGGATTTACATATTATAGACCCTTTTTTACTAAATGTCTACACCAAAAATAAATATATGCAAAATTAGTGACTTGCCATATCTTTAACGATTTAAATTCGGGTAAATATGCTGAAAAACTAAGGATTTTTCCGCTGAGCTTGCGCTTTTGGGGCGTCTGTGCTAATATTTTGTTATTAAATTTTCAGCAAGGGAGATATGCCCCATGAAAAAGATTTTCACTTCTGCCGACATTCTTCTGCCCAAGGGTCTTAATATGGAGCTTTGGAGCACCGTTGCCTGCGACCAGTTTTCTTCTCAGATAGAATACTGGGAGGCTCTTGAAAAGCTGGTGGGGGATGCTCCCAGCACCTTGCGACTGATGCTGCCCGAGGCATATCTTGAAAAATGCGACCAGTTTGCCGAGGCGGAGAAAATAAATGCGCGCATGGAGGAGTATCTCCAAAAGGGCATATTTGAAACCCTGCCCAATAGCTATATATATGTGGAGCGCACTTTGGCCTCCGGCGTTGTTCGCCGAGGCATAATGGGCGCGCTGGACTTGGAGGAGTATGATTATTCCCCCGCTTCCACTTCTCCCATCCGCGCAACAGAAGGCACCGTTGAGGATAGACTTCCTCCCAGAGTTCAGGTGCGCCGCGGCGCAAGCTTGGAAATGCCTCATATAATGGTATTTATTGATGATGCCGCCTCCAGCGTCATGCAGCCTCTCACCGATGGAAAAGCTGAGCTTAACAAGGTCTATGACTTCGCCCTCAGCGCAGGCGGCGGACATATCCGCGGCTATGCCGTAAGCGGAGAGAAGGCCTTGGAGCTTGAAAAAGCTATTGATGCTCTTGGTGATGAAAAGGCACTCAGGGAGCGCTATGGTGATGCCGCCCCCGCCATCTTTGCCATGGGCGACGGCAACCACTCTCTGGCAACTGCCAAGAAGTGCTGGGAAGAGATAAAGGCAAATCTCAGCGCCGAGGAGCTTAATAATCACCCTGCCAGATATAGCCTTGTGGAGATAGTGAATATCCATGATGAGGCCATCACCTTTGAGCCCATTCATAAGGTGGTCTTTGAAACCGAGCCTTCCGAGTTTATAGCCAGGTGCGAGCAGTGGTGGAAGGATAATTGCGGCGTGGGTGAAAGCGGCCACACCATCAAGCTCTATGTGGGCGCTGAGGAGAAGGAAATTTTCGTCCCCGGTCTCACTCTTGGCCAGCTTATAGGCCGCGCCGAGGAATTTTGCCAGAGCTATATGGCTACCCACGGCGGCAAAATAGACTATATCCATAATGACGATACCGCTATCGAGATGGGCAGAAGAGAGTGCTGCGCGGCGCTGCTGCTGCCTCCCATGGAAAAGGGCGAGCTTTTCCCCTCCATCATCAATAGCGGCGCGTTCCCCAAGAAGAGCTTTTCCATTGGCCATGCTCAGGATAAGAGATATTATCTTGAGTGCAGAAAAATTAAGTGAGGCGGGCAAAAATGCTTTTTGGAATGCCGACCCTTATTGAAAATGATAATGCGGAGGCTTCTGCCGCCCTTTGCAAAGAGCTGGGTCTGAGCTTTGTGGAGCTTAATATGAATATGCCACTCTATCAGCCGGATGCCCTTGATGGGCAGGAGCTTTTGGCGCTTAAGGAGCGCTACGGCATATTCTTCACCATCCACCTGGATGAAAACCTCAATATAAGCGACTTTAACCCCCATGTGGCTGCGGCTTATATGCGCACCGTGGAGGAAACCATAGCCCTTGCCAAGGCGATAGGCGCGCCCATTATTAATATGCATTTGGCGGAGGGGGTTTATTTCACCCTGCCTGATGAAAAGCGCTATCTCTTTGCGGAGTATAAAGAGCGCTATCTAAGCAGCATGAGAGCTTTTATTGCCCTCTGCGAAGAGGCAATAGGGGATAGCGGCATTAAGATATGCGTTGAAAACTGCGATGGCTACCATGACTTCCAAAAAGAGGCCATAGCCTTGCTTTTATCTTCCGGTGTGTTCGCTCTCACCTATGATGTGGGGCACAACCACGGCTGCGGCGGCAAGGACGAGGAGTATATCCTCCAAAATAAGGATAGCCTTTACCATATGCACCTTCACGATGCCCTTGGCAGCAAAAACCACCTCGCCCTCGGCACAGGCGAGATGGATATAGAAAAATATCTCCGCCTTGCAAAAGAGTGCCATTGCCGCGTTGTGGTGGAGGCCAAAACCGTGGAGGCGCTGAGAGCCTCTGTGGCTTGGCTGAAGGGCTGATATTTCTGCACTTTTGACCTGCTATAATCCATATTATCGTTGACAAATCCACCTAAAACCTATATAATCCGTATGTTGAACGCGAGGAAGCGCAGAAGTAATCCGGTTTATTTTTCCTGCACAGAGAGACCCCGATTTTTGGTGGAAGGGGGAGAGGAGAGGCGGATGAATACAGCGCGGAGCGGCGCACCGAAAGCCCGGGAGCGGGCAAGTAGGCTGCGACGGGTGCGCCCGATAAAGCGCCGGAGTTTTTATGGGAAACTCCCTGAGGGGAAAATGGTGACATTTTCCTGAACCAGAGGTGGTAACACGTTTATTAAGCGTCCTCTGTCCGATTATTCGGGCAGAGGACTTTATTTTTTGCAGGGCAGCCCGAGGCCGAACCCCGGCGCGCCTTAAAAAGGAGAGTATGTTATGGATACTGTAAAAATTAAGTATATAGGCCATGCCTGCTTCGCTCTCAGCTATGAGGGCAGAGATATAGTCATCGACCCCTATAAGGATAACATGGTGCCCGGTCTGAAGAATATGAGAGAGAAGGCAGACTTCGTCTATTGCAGCCATGGCCATGAGGATCATAGCTGGGTGGATGCCGTGGAGCTCAGCGGCGAGGACACCGCCAACTTCGGACTTGCCGAGATTGAAGTTCCCCACGATGAAGCAGAGGGAAATAAGCGCGGCATGAACACCGTCCGCATTTTCTCCTTCGGCGCTCTCCGCGTTGCCCACATGGGCGATATTGGCCGCGTTCTCACCGACTCTGAGGCCGAGGTGCTGAAGGGCGTTGACTGCCTTATGCTGCCCGTGGGCGGTTTCTTCACCGTTAATTGCGAAGAGGCCAAGACCATTGCTGAGCAGGTGGGTGCCAAGGTAGTTATCCCCATGCATTATTCCGGCTGCGGCTACGGCTTTGAGCAGATTGCCACCGCCAAGGACTTCGTTGCTCTCGTGGACGAAGCCAGCGTCCGCTACGGCGGCAGCGAATTCACCCTCACCGCCGATACCGAAAGCCAGATCAGACTTATGCGCCCTGCCATGCTGAACGTTTCCGTCCGCGATGCCTCCAAGGAGTTCCATTCTCAGGGCTATAACTGCTGCCAGAGCGTTCTCCGCGCCCTTGCCGATGAATGCGGCCTTGAGCTTTCTAATGCCAATCTGGGCTACGGATTTGGAGGCGGCATGCACATCAAGAGCGTCTGCGGCGCTCTCACCGGCGGACTTATGGCTCTTTGCTCCGCCTGCCTGGACCCCGAAAAGCCCAACCCCTCCCGTCCCGATGCCAATGCCCTCAGCCTTGAGCTGGAAGAGCGCTTCAAAGCCCGCTTCGAAACTCTCATGTGCTCCGACATCGTTGAAAAGTATGAAAAGAGCCTTTGCGGCGAGTGCATTGCCTATGCCGCCGAGGAAACTCTTAAAATGATAAAAGAATATAAAAACAAATAAGGAGATAGATGAAAAATGGGAATCTATGAAGAACTGGTGGCACGCGGCC
>JAFYUG010000243.1 GCA_017558545.1 Oscillospiraceae bacterium
CCCATGAAAGTCAGGGTCTTCAGCTCCTTGGGCTCGTCAGCAGCGGCGGTGGTGCCGGCATCAGAAGAACCTTCGGTAGCCTTGGTGCCCTCGGTGGTATCGGTCTCGGTCTTGCCGCAAGCTGCGAACAGGCACAGGCACATTGCGAGAGCGAGAACCAGAGCGATGATCTTTTTCATTTTCTTGTTTCTCCTTTCAGAATTTGTGAAGTTAATATGAAAAAATGAAAAGACAAATGGGATTACATGAGGTTGGCGCCGTAAATGAGGTCAGGCAGCCAAGTGCTCAGTGCGGGGATGAGGATGCAAACGATGGTGACAATCAGAAGCGCTATGCAGTAAGGAACAACGGCCTTCATAAGCTTGCTGATTTCAACATTTTTATCTATACCTGCTGCGATAAACAGGTTGATACCGATGGGAGGAGTGATGGTACCGAGAACCATGCAGAGAACAACAACAACGCCGAACCAAATGAGGTCATAGCCAAGAGCGGTGACGATGGGGGCGAAGATGGGAATGGTAAGAAGAACAACAGAGAGGGTGTCCATGAACATACCAATAATAATATAGAGAAGGAGCATCATCAGCATGATGAAGATGCGGTGGATGTCCAGAGAGCTGATCCATGCTGCCAGGTTCTGGGGCAGGTCGGTAACGGTGAGGAAGTAACCGAATACGCTGGCGCCGATCATGATCTGGAATACCATGATGGAGCTCTTAAGAGCGTTCATGCAGCGGGAAACAAAGCCCTTGAAGGTGAAGCGGCCAACAAGAATGGTGTAGAGAATTGCAAGTGCGGCGCCGATAGCAGCAGCTTCGGTGTAGGAGAAGATACCGGAGAACATACCGCCAAGAACAACAACAAAGAGAACAACAACGGGGAGAACGCCGATGAAGCTCTTGAATCTGGTCTTGAGGCTGTAGCTCTCGCCCTTGGGAGCAACTGCGGGATTGATGGTGCAAACGATGGTACCTGCAATCATGTAAGCAAGCATGAGGATGATACCGGGAATGATACCGGCAGCGAAGAGACGGCCAACGGAGAGGTTACCGGCGGAGAGAGCGTAAACGATGAAACCGGTGGAGGGAGGAATCAGCCAGCTGAGAGTGCCGCCTGCGGCGCAGGTAGCGGCGGAGAAGTTGTCGTCATACTTAAAACGACGGGTCTCGGGAAGGCTGAGACGACCCATGGTAGCAACGGCAGCGGAAGAAGAACCGCAGATAGCGCCGAATACACCGTTAGAAACGATAGTAGCGAGGTTGAGACCACCACGGAAACGACCAAACCACTTTTCGCAGCAATCATAGAGACCCTTACTCATACCGGACTCAAGAGTGAACTCACCCATGAGGCAGTAGAGCGGTATAACAACATAGCTGAAAGTGGATGCGGTGGTGAAGGGGACAGTCTGAAGACGTTTAACGGCCATGCCAAAGTCATCCATGGCAAGAGCGGTGCCGACGACGCCAACCAGGATCATGCTGATACCGATGTTCATACCCATGAAAAGCAGAACGATCATAACAATGATACCCAGGATGGCCAGAAGAGTGAGATCCATAATTCCGGTTCCTTCCTTATGTTTTTATTCTTTGTTTTTCTACTAATATGGGCAGCTTAAAAAACCGCCCATCTATTTCATTGTAAGTATATTTATTTAGTATGTTAAGTTCAATGTAATTTCGCAACATTTTAGACATAATGATTTTACATTTATGCCAGCAATAATATGTATTTATCTACATTGCGCATAGTAGAAGGAATCATTATGTCTTATATACTGTTACACTTGTTAAACTTACTACATGTTATTGTAACATCCTACAAAACATGAGCGCGTTGTATAATTTTTGTCATTGTTATTTTTAGGTTTAAATTACTAAATATATTTTAGTTGTCAAAAAATGTTGTAAGTCATCAATCTTGGAAATTAATAATTGTATAAATAAACATTGTGTATTATATTGTTTATGTGTTAATATGTGATAAAATTATAAGGGCAGTATAGATAGAGCCCTTCATATATAAGGAGGAACTGTTATGCTCGGCAAAAAAGATAACTTTCTTGAGACAATTCGCGGCGGCAAGCCCGATCGTTTCGTAAAGCAGTATGAATATATGACCATGCTTCCCGGCGACCCCGTTTGCAGCTTTGTCCGCGGCAATCGCTATCCCGGCATGGAACCCAGCTTCGATAAGTGGGGTACCCGCATTCTCTGGCCTGCTCACGAAGTTGCTGCAACTCCCGACCCCCTCTATAAGGTTCTTGAAGATATCGAAGAGTGGGAAGATGTTATCAAGGTTCCCGACCTTATTGCCAACTGCTCTGCCGAAGAGCTTTGGACTCCCTATATCGAGAGAATGAACGCTGTTGACCGCAACGATACTCTTGCAACCTGCTTTGCACCCACCGGCGTATTTGAGCGCCTTCACTTCCTCATGGGCTTTGAAGATACTCTCTGCAACTTCATGCTTGAGCCTGAGCTCATGGCCGACCTTGCAGCTGCCATTGGCGAATATCGCTATAACGGCTTCAAGCTCATGGTAGAAAACGCTCATCCCGATGCTATTCTCAGCCATGACGACTGGGGCAGCAAGGCAAACCTCTTCGTTCAGCCCGAGCTTTGGCGCGAAATCATCAAGCCCGCTTATGAGAAGAGCTATAAGTATCTCAAGGAGAAGGGCGTTATCATTATCCACCACTCCGATAGCTTCTGCGAGCCCATCGTTGAAGACATGATCGACCTTGGCATCGATGTATGGCAGGGCGTTCTTCCCCAGAACGATATCGTTAAGCTTCAGAAGCAGATTGGCGGCCGCATGGCTCTCCAGGGCGGTATCGATGCTGCTATCGTTGATCGTCCCGACTCCACTGAGGCAGAAATCCGCGCAGAAATCCAGCGCGTATGCCGCGAGTACTGCGCTCCCGGCAACTGCTTCATTCCCTCCATCACCTATGGTGGCCCCGGCTTCATCCATCCCGGTGTTGACGATATCGTTAACGAGGAAATCGACAAGTTCTCTGCCGCAGTTCAGTTCTGAGAGAATTGATTTTAAGTGTTTTCGCCAATTTGATTTACAAGTTTGGCGAAAACCTTCTTAATGATAAAAGACATCCTGCTTTTGGGCGGGATGTCTTTTTTATATTATTTCTTAATTGGCTTACTATACCGCTTTTTATGATTGTGCATCACATATGCGAATAGACACACAGGGAAGAGCGGAAGTGGGATAAGCATAAAAACAACAAATGCCGAGGAAGTTTTATTTTTGTTTATAATGGTACGGCTATATTCCTGGTTAAGAAGGGAAGTGTCACCGTCTTTTATATCAACAAGAATTTTAGATGGAGTAGAATATATAAATTGTAAGGGTTTATGCATTATAGTTCTGAAATTTTCTTCATCGAATTTGGTTTGGACATTGTAGTTAAGCCTTGCATATGAGCCGTCTGAGAAATGAAATTCCCAGCTGTCACCACGATTTGTTTCAACGAAATATAAATTGGTGCAAATTGCTTGCTCAACATATACCTTGCCATTGTCCCAGTTTTTGAGAGATTTGGATGCGTTAAAAGCGCCATTCAGCGCAAAAAGAAAAATTCCACCAAAAATGCAAAACGAAACGATGCAGGCGATTACATCATTCCTGAATGAAGATTTCACGGTGTTCACCCCTATTGCAATTTTGTTTTATTTTTTAATATTTTGTTTTATTTTTTAATATCATATATTATTTTAATATCATATATTATAAATTATCTGTTTGCAATAAAAAAAGTCACGCCTTTGTCGTGACTTTTTTATATAATTACTTGGCAATAACTTTCTTCAGCTTTGCGTAGCGGGGGAGAGAGCACTCGGTGGGACGCTCGTGAGCACCCTGGATGAGGGGCAGAGCATAATCAATGAATTCCTTGGTTACACCGTTGCCTTCTGCGTTGATCCACTCCAGAGGAACTTTCTTCTCGAAGTTGGCAACGCTGCTGAGGTTCAGGAGCATGGGCTCGCAGGTGTACTGGCCATCAACCATGACGCGCTTGAATGCTACCATCTTGTCGGTCTCGCCGGCAACAGCGGACTCAACGGCAACGCGGCCGGCCATCTCAGCCTCTTCAACGTCAACCTTGGAAGCAAGGTGAGCGCCGCAGCGCTGGAGAAGGCTCAGCTCGATACCGCGAACCTTGGCGCCCATGCGCTTTTTGAGAGCTTCAGCAAGCTTAACGGCAAGACCGCCAAGCTGAGCATGGCCAAAACCGTCGGTTGCGCTGGTCTCAGCTTCGGAAACGAAGGTGCCGTCTGCATAGTGAATGCCTTCGGAAACGGCGATGAGAACCTTGTTTTTGGTTGCATAAACCTTTTCTACGTCGGCATAGAACTTATCCATGTCGAAGGGAAGCTCGGGGAGGTAGATGAGGTCGGGGCCTGCGCCGAAATAAGTTGCAAGACCTGCGGCAGCGGTGAGCCAGCCTGCGTGACGACCCATGATTTCGACAACAGTGATCTGGCTGTTGTCGTAAACAGTTGCGTCCTTGTAAACTTCCATGCAGGAAGTTGCGATATACTTAGCTGCGCTGGCGAAGCCGGGGCAGTGGTCAGTACCGAAAAGGTCATTATCGATGGTCTTGGGAATACCCATTACGCGGCAGTCATAACCAACGCGCTGCATATACTTGCTGATCTTGTTGCAGGTATCCATAGAGTCGTTGCCGCCGTTATAGAAGAAGTAGCGAACATCATACTTCTTGAAGATCTCAAGAATGCGCTGATAATCGGTATCGTCAACATCGGGGTCGGCGATTTTGTAACGGCAGGAGCCCAGCTCGGAAGAAGGGGTGTTCAGCATGAGCTTCAGCTCAGCGGGATCTTCCTCGTCCATGATATAAAGCTTATCATTAAGAACGCCCTTGATGCCGTTGGCAGCGCCGTAAACCTTGGTAATAACATCGCTGTCAAGACCTGCGCGGATAGCACCGTAAGCGCTGGCGTTGATAACAGCGGTGGGGCCGCCGGACTGACCGATTATGCAGGCACCTCTGAGAACTTTTTCATTGTTCATGGTTTGTTTCCTCCAAAATAATACTTAACTTTAAGATTATAGCATATCTAATTTATTTGTTTAAGAAAAATAATAAAAAAATATGCAAATAATGGTTTATTTTTTCGCAGATGTCTGATACAATGCATTTTGGAAATAAGTTATACCAAACGTTCGTACGTTTAGACTTATAATATTATCTTAGGAGATGTTTGTCAATGCCTATCGTAACTTCTAAAGAAATGTTTGAGAAAGCATATGCAGGTGGCTACGCCATTGGTGCTTTCAATGTAAACAATATGGAAATCATTCAGGGTATCACCGAGGCTGCCATTGAGC
>JAFYUG010000244.1 GCA_017558545.1 Oscillospiraceae bacterium
AATAATACCTATACATGTGTCATGACACCTGTATAGGTATTATATACATATCTGATTAATTGTCAAGCTTAATCTGCATTTTCGAAGAGCAAGCCTTCTCGTCTGAGCTCATCCAGCACTCTCTTATAGCTATCCTCGTCGGGGCAGAGGAGAGTATGGAGGTGAATTCCGTCTGTGAGGGAGCACAGGGGCATGGCCTCACTTTCGGCACTGCGGAGAAGGAACTGATTAACATCATAGCGGCTTTTCAGCTCCAAAGAGCCTATAAGCTGACCATAAATGGGGTGCTCCACGATAACATCCTTCACGGTGCAGCCATTATCCACCATTATATCCAGCTCCGTTTTGGTATCCCCGGCAGAGTGGATGGTGGCCACGGTGCGAAGGAGCATACCGGTATCTCTCTCCAGCACATAGCCACGGGGAGTTGCGGAGATTTCATGACCCAGCGCCCTCAAAAGGGCCACATCCCCCACCACAATCTGACGGCTGACGCCGTATTCTCTGGCCAAAGCCGCAGCAGAAAGAGGAGAAACAGACTTTTGCAGAAGAGCCAGTATAGCCTCCCTGCGGTTTTCAGCCTTCATTCTTGCCACCGCTCCTTCTGGCCTTGCCGAAGCGCATCAGCAGGTCATTTTTGATGTCCCAAAGCTTCTGAGAAAGGTCAACATAGTAGTTATGGGGGTTATCAAAGCGCTTGACCTCGTCCCAAAGGGTGTCCAGCTCATGGGCGCAGTAGGCGCGAACTTCCTCAAGAGAGGGCAGAGAATAGACAAGCTCGCCCTTTTGGAAAATGGGCACAAGCAGCTCCTTGGCGGTGAAATCGTAGACTTCCTTGCGCTTCCAGGTGGCTTCGGGGTCGAAAATCTCCATGGTGGAGCTATCGTCCACCACTTCGTCATAGAGACAGAGATAGTCGGCCAAAGCCTTGCCGGTGTCGTTGGCATAGAAGCGGTAAAGCTTCTTGAAATGGGGATTGGTTATCTTTGCGATATTCTCGCTGATCTTGATTCGGGGCTTAATATGGCCTTCCTTGTCCTCAACGGCAACCAGCTTATATACGCCGCCGAAAACGGGCTCGCTGCGGGCGGTTATAAGTCTTTCGCCAACGCCGAAAACATCAATTTCAGCGCCCTGATGGAGCAAGTCCGCAATGACGAACTCATCAAGGGAGTTGGAGCAGGTTATGGCGCACTCTGTCCAGCCGGCTTCATCCAGCATCTTTCTTGCGGTGCGGGTGAGGTAGGCAAGGTCGCCGGAGTCAAAGCGGATGCCGCATTTGGTGATGCCCAAGGGCTTCAGAACCTCGTTGAAAACGCGAATGGCATTGGGAACGCCGGAATGGAGGGAGTTATAGGTATCCACCAGCAGGGTTGCATTATGGGGATAAATCTCGCAATAGGTCTTGAAGGCCTCATACTCGCTTTCAAACATCTGCACCCATGAGTGAGCCATGGTGCCGCCGGCCTTAACGCCATAGAGCTGGTCGGCAACGGTGCAGGCAGTTCCTGCGCAGCCGCCTATATAGGCAGCTCTGGCACCGCTTACGGCTGCATCAATGCCATGGCTGCGGCGGGAGCCGAATTCCAGAACCGCTCTGCCGTTGGCAGCGCGGCAAATGCGGCTGGCCTTGGTGGCAATAAGGCTCTGATGGTTAAAGGTCATGAGAACATAGGTTTCCAAAAGCTGAGCTTCTATGGCCTTGGCGCGTACCACCATCAAAGGCTCACCGGGGAACACGGGAGTTCCCTCGGGCACAGCCCAAATATCGCCTGTGAAGCGGAAAGTGCTGAGATACTCCAAAAACTCCTCGGAGAAAAGATTGCGGGAACGGAGATATTCTATATCCTCATCATTATAATGAAGGTCTTTGACATACTCCACCACCTGCTCCAAGCCTGCGGCAATGGCAAAGCCTCCACCATCGGGCACGCGGCGGAAGAAAACATCAAAATAGGTTATGCGGTCTCTCATACCGCAGTTAAAATAGCCATTGCCCATGGTAAGCTCATAAAAATCGCAGAGCATGGCAAGATTAAGCTTATCTTTGGTCATATCGGTCGCCTCCACATTTCGTCCTGTCAAGACATATGACAAGTTTGTTCAATTTTTCATTATAATACATGAACGCTGCCAAAGCAATAGAAAAAGCGGAGAGTTGCTTATATCTCTCCGCTTTATCAGTGTTTAATTGTATCAGCCTTTACCCTGAGCGCTTCCATTGGTGAGGTTCCCAAGCTGACCGAGAATATCCTCCAGGTCTTCGCTTACGCTTCCGTCCACGATACCGCCTATGATATCGGAAACGGAATCATCGGCGGATTCGTCTTCAACGGCGATGCAGATGGTTTTGGAATCCAGATAGCTGGTATCATACTTGTCCTTCTCAAAGATATGGAAGGAAAACTCAATGGTCTTAATCTCTTCAATATTGTTCTCCTCAAGGGAGGCTTTATCAAAGATGAGTTTATCATTGGCCTTCTTGCCGTTGAGAACAGCGGCAGACATGGTGGTTTCCACCATGTATTCATTTACAACTGCATCGCGGCACTGGATTTCCAAATCCTTGCCGGAGCTATTTTCGATATAGAGCTTCAGCTCAGCGCCGAGGGTGCCGTCAGGAACGAATTCCTTAGCGGTGATCTTAACACCGGCCTCGTCAAGGATAACAGAGCCAAGCTCGGCTTCCTGTTTTTCTTCTTCCTTATCCTCTTCCTCGTCGGTCTTGTCCTCTTCTTCTGTTTTATTGTCTTCGATATGGATGGTCACGCTTTCGCCTTCCATATAGGTGTATTCGGGAGTGGCCATACC
>JAFYUG010000245.1 GCA_017558545.1 Oscillospiraceae bacterium
GATTGTTTTCAAAATAGCCCTTGCAAAACTATATTGGGACTATTATAATGAAGGTGTTAGCACTCCTGCATTTTGAGTGCTAACACCTTGAAACTTGTAATACATTTATATTAAAGCATATAGGAGGCAAAATTCATGAATCTCAAACCTTTGGCAGACAGAGTTGTCCTCAAGCAGGCCAAGGCCGAGGAAAAGACCAAGGGCGGCATTATCCTCACTTCTGCCGCACAGGAAAAGCCCGAAATCTACGAAGTACTGGTTGTAGGTCCCGGCGGCATGGTTGACGGCAAGGAAGTTACCATGGAAGTTAAGACCGGCGACAAGGTCATCATGGGCAAGTATTCCGGCACCAATGTTAAGCTGGAAGGCGAGGAATACATCATCGTCCGTCAGAACGAAATTCTGGCAATTGTAGAATAAGGAGAACTTAAAACATGGCAAAGCAGATTATTTTCGGCGAAGAAGCACGCAAGGCTCTTCAGACCGGCGTCGACAAACTGGCCGACACCGTTAAAATAACCCTGGGACCCAAGGGCCGCAATGTTGTTCTGGGCAAGAAGTTCGGCGCTCCCCTGATCACCAACGATGGTGTTACCATCGCAAAGGAAATCGAGCTTGAGGACGCTTTCGAGAACATGGGCGCTCAGCTCATCCGCGAAGTCAGCACCAAGACCAACGATGTTGCCGGTGACGGCACCACCACCGCAACCGTTCTGGCTCAGGCCATGATCGGCGAAGGCGTTAAGAATCTGGCAGCAGGTGCTAACCCCATGGTTATGCGCCGCGGTATCCAGAAGGCCACCGCAGCCGCCGTTGAAGCTATCCGCGCAGCAAGCCAGCCCGTTTCCGGCACCGATGACATTGCCCGCGTCGGTACTGTTTCCTCCGGCGACGAAGTTATCGGCAAGCTTATCGCAGAGGCTATGGATAAGGTCGGTCAGGCCGGCGTTATCACCATCGAGGAAGCCAAGACCGCTGAGACCTATACCGAAGTTGTTGAAGGTATGGAATTCGACCGCGGCTACCTCAGCCCCTACATGGTCACCGACCCCGACAAGATGGAAGCCATCATGGAAGATTGCTACATCCTGCTCTATGATAAGAAGATCAACTCCATTCAGGAAATGCTCCCCCTCCTTGAGAGCATCGTAAAGCAGGGCGCCAAGCTCCTCATTATTGCTGAGGACGTTGAAGGCGACGGCCTTGCAACTCTCGTTCTCAATAAGCTCCGCGGCACCTTCTCCTGCGTTGCTGTCAAGGCTCCCGGCTTTGGCGATCGCCGCGCAGACATGATGCAGGATATCGCCATCCTCACCGGCGGTACTGTTATCAGCGAGGAAAAGGGTCTCCAGCTCTCCGATGCTTGCCTCGAGCTTTGCGGCTTTGCCCATCGCATCAAGGTCACCCGCGACAACACCACCATCGTTGACGGTATGGGCGACAAGGCTGCCATCGAAGATCGCGTAAAGAGCATCAAGCACCTCATCGAGACCACCAAGAGCGATTATGACCGCGAGAAGCTGCAGGAGCGCCTTGCCAAGCTGGCAGGCGGCGTTGCCGTTATCAAGGTCGGCGCAGCCACCGAAGTTGAGATGAAGGAGAAGAAGCTCCGCATCGAGGACGCTCTCAACGCTACCCGCGCAGCCGTTGAAGAGGGCATCGTAGCCGGCGGCGGCACCGCTTATGTCACCGCAGGTAAGGCAGCTGCCGAAACCGCAAAGACTCTCTCCGGCGACGAAAAGACCGGCGCTGAGATCATTGCCGTTGCTCTGCAGGCTCCCATCCGCCAGATTGCCGCTAACGCAGGCGTTGAAGGCGCTGTTGTATATGACAAGGTTGTATCCGCAACTGCTCCCCAATTCGGCTTCAATGCAGCCACCGAGGAATATTGCGATATGATCGCCGCCGGTATCGTTGACCCCACCAAGGTCTGCCGCAGCGCTCTTGAGAACGCAGCATCCGTAGCTTCCATGGTTCTCACCACCGAAAGCCTCATTGCCGACATTCCCGAGAAGAATCCTCCCATGCCCGCACACGACATGGGCGGCATGTACTAAATCGTACCGACAAATAAAAAAATGAGCCGGAAATCCGGCTCATTTTTTTATGCGGCAAACCTTATTAAATAGTCTTCGGCTAAATCTGCACGGGCGCCCATCTCAGACCCCTGCTCAAAGACATAGAAAAACTCACGGGCAGCAAGTCTTGCGTCATCCGTTGTTCTCAGCAGTTCAAGAAGCTCGGGATAATATATTTCAAGCTCCATCACAATATACATGCACTGAGTATCAAGATCTCCCACGGAACTACCGCGCTCCTGCGCAAGGTCATAAAGCCCTGCCTTTCGCTCAAAAGACCACTGGCACAGACCGTAGCCCGAACCATAACCTTCCCCGGCAAGGGCGGCAATAAAACTGTCGCGGTTGATATTACCCTCATCTACCTGCTGAGTATAGCTCTCGGAGAAGAAAAAGTCTGTGGAAAGATCCCCCTGCACACGCTGAGGATTGCACTGGCTTTCCACATCAATATTACCCAGAATGCCTGCAGCACCGTAAGGGTTATCCAGATACACCAAAAGGAAATTCCAGATAAGAGCGGCAGCATCGGTATCCTGACTTATCTTCGCGGTGAACGCAGACTCAGCATCATCAGATTCCTGACGAAGCTGCTCATAAGAAGAAAACACGGTAAAGCTGTGGCGTATAAGCTCCTTCTGGGTCTTTATCCCAAGATTTTCAGCCTCGGCAGAAAGAACATATGTATAATCACCGGGCTGGAGCTCGGCAAAACGAAGCTGGGCATTCACAGTGCCTGCAAGACTGAAACTGGCCTGGGCAGGATTGAATGAGCATTCCTGAACGGTATTTCCGCTGCCGTCGAGAAGACTTGCCCATACTCTTATCACATTGCCTTTATCTGTGCTTACATGGCCGTGGAGAGTGGCTACATTGTAC
>JAFYUG010000246.1 GCA_017558545.1 Oscillospiraceae bacterium
CGCCTATCACTATGGGCTTGAACAAATTGGGATATTTCATTTCGTACATTTTGTTTCTCCTTATCTTTTAAAGGGATATACAACGACAGCTCCACCATGCATTTTGCACGAAGACGCCGCCAATTACTGTGCAATTAATTCGCTCGTGTTCTATTGAATAGTATATCTTTTATACTTTTATATCTCTTCGTATGTTTTTACGAAATGGAAATAATAGTTTTCGTGCATTCCTCTAAGAGCCAAGATGTCTCTTTTTGTGGTTTGTACCCCTCAAAATCCCCAAAAAGAGTGATTTTGTGCCTCAAAAGGCCTTTTGAAGCTTAATTTGGGCTTAAGCCCCCATTTTCTTTTGGAGAAAAATATGAAAAGAACTTAAACTTTTCATGTCTTGCACCGAAGAAATATTCTCTTTTATGAATTAAAATATGAATACATGGTGCGGAACAAATGTTTTAAATCATATTTGCAAACATTCATCCCGACAAATGAAAATTAATATACATTCATAATAGGAGGTCAAAACATGAGTGAATTCAAAATGCTGATAAACGGTCAGCTTGTTGACGCAATCAGCGGCAAAACCATGGATGTTGTAAACCCCGCAAACGGCAAATTCGTTGCCAGCGTTCCCTGCGCAGGCGAAGAGGATGTCGATCTCGCAGTTAAGGCTGCACAAAAGGCCTTCCCCGCATGGCGCAAGACCTATGTTGCAGACCGTGTAAATCTCGTTCTGAAGCTTGCTGCAAAGATGCGCGAGCACGCAGAGGAGCTGGCAGTTCTGGAAACCCTCCATTACGGCGGCCCCATCAGCAAGACCAGAGTATTCGACGCCAACGGCGGCCCCGGCAACCTTGAGTTCGTTGCAGGTCTTGCCCGCGGGCTCACCGGCCACACCATTTCCGCCAACCCCAACGCAAGAATCATGACCTTCTGCGAGCCCATGGGCGTTGTCGGTCTTATCACTCCCTGGAACTTCCCCATGTGCACCGCCACCAGTAAGCTGGGTCCCGCACTGGTCACCGGTAACTGCGTAGTTCTCAAGCCCGCATCCTGCGCTCCCCTCACCATTCTGAAGATCGGTGAGTACGCCAAGGAAGTCGGCTTCCCCGATGGCGTTATCAACATCGTCACCGGCCCCGGCAGCACCGTTGGTGAGGCCATCGTAAAGCATCCCGGCGTTGCAAAGATCAACTTCACCGGCGACTCCGCAGTCGGCAAGCGCATCATGCAGCTGGCCAGCGAGCATGTTAAGCCCGTTGCTTCCGAGCTGGGCGGCAAGAATGCATTCGTAGTTATGAACGACGCTCCCTTCGATGGCGCTATCGAAGCCGGCGTTTACGCAGCATTCTTCAACTCCGGACAGAACTGCGGCTCTCCCAGCCGTTTCTATGTTCAGGAAGAGATCTATGATAAGTATCTCGAAAAGTTCATCGAGAAGGCAAAGGCCATCACCGTTGGCGACACCATGGATCCCAAGACCATGATGGGTCCCCTCGCCTATCCCGCCTGCCGCGACAATGCTGAAAAGGCAGTTGCCAAGGCTATCGCAGACGGCTGCGTTCTCCGTCTGGGCGGCGAGCGTCCCAACACTCCCGAAACCAAGGACGGCGCTTATGTAATGCCCACCGTTCTGGAAGCAACCGACAACAGCCTGGACATCATGCAGGAAGAAATCTTCGCTCCCGTTGTTGCCTTCTACAAGTTCAAGGAAGACCGCGAAGCCATCGACCTGGTTAACGAAAGCCGCTACGGTTTGTGCGCCTCCGTTTGGACCACCGACTACAGAAAGGGCATGAAGATCACCGACGAGTTCGATTGCGGTACCTCCTGGATCAACCAGCACCTTGAAATCGTCCCCGAAACTCCCTGGGGCGGACGCAAGGAATCCGGCTGGACCAAGGAAAACTCCATGCTGGTATTCAATGAGTATACCTGGCAGAAGCACGTTTGGATGTGCATGGACGACGAGCCTCACACCTTCTGGGAGAACTTCCTCAAGGACTAATTAATTGATTACAGCCGCCCTGCGGCCGGAGCATCATCTCTTCCCTCCTTATATATGTACTCCGGCCGCAGGCTATGGGCGACACCGTAAAAAAGCGGGGTATGCGCCAAATGCATATCCCGCTCTATTCAACTTTAGCAGTTTCTGTTTACTTTTCCCAAAAAAAGATGTAGTATATACCCATATCCGTTACATTTATCACAATTTCTTTTGCGATGCAAATCGTCTCAGAGGTGTGGTCAATGTCCGGCAATATCAATTCACACCTTAAATAATATTTTGGAGGTAAGGAAAATGAAAAAGACTCTCGCTATCATCCTTGCACTGGTCATGGCCGTTACCATGTTCGCAGGCTGCGGCGGCGTATCCACCGGCGCTCCCGATGCTCAGGCTCCCGCTGAAGGCGGCCTCAAGCTGGAAGGCAAGAACATCGACACCGAGCCCGTAAAGATGGCTTACATCCCCGTCAGCACCGCCGGCGCCACCACCGAGATTTCTCAGTATGCCGCTGACGACATCATGCTCAAGTACCCCAACGTTGAGATCACCTTCTTCGATGCAGGTTATGATCCCACCCAGCAGGCTTCCATCGTTTCCCAGTGCATTGCACAGGATTACGACGCCATCATCATGGAATGCACCGATGACGTTGCTATGAACCCCCTGGTAACCGAAGCTGAGAACGCAGGTGTTGTTGTTATCACCACCAACATGGCTTGCTCCGCTGTTCACACCGCATACCTGAGCAACTACTCCTACGATGCAGGTTGGCTCATCGGCCAGCTGGTTGTTGAAGACATCGGCACCGAAGGCAACGTTATCCTTCTCGACTGCCCCGCAGGTATGACCGCCGGCACTCTCCACGGCAAGGGCTTCCAGGATTACATCGAGCAGAACAGCAACCTCCAGCTCATCGACTACGCTAACATCGACGGTTTCTCCACCGAGAACGCCAACACCGCAATGCGCGACATGCTCACCAAGCACGACAAGATCGACGCCGTTTACGGCATGAGCGATGACATCGCTATGGGTGCTATCCAGGCTATCGAAGCTGCAGGCCGCGGCGACGAAGGCATCCTGGTTTACGGCTCTGAAGGTATGCCCAACGCCATCACCGCTATCCGCGATGGTTCCATGAAGGCAACCGCATGGTCCGACCGTTACAGCCTCCTCTCCCTCGCATTCAACATTGCTCTGCTCCACATCGATGCAGGCATCAACGGCGCTGCTCTCGGCTACACCGAGACTCCCTCCGTTTCTCTCCCCTTCCAGCCCGTTACCAGCGATAACGTTGAGACCATGGTTCCCCGCGTAAGATACGCTGCTCTTCAGGACTAATTTAATCTCTGATTAAACACTTTTCAAACTCTAGATAAACACTAAAAATACATATTTGCGTTGATATGTGGGGGGCTTTTTTGCCCCCCACATATTAGAAAGCAGAGTTATTTTCCGGGAGGTCCGAAAAATGCTAAACGAAAAAAATCTGCGCAGAGTCATTACGGTGATACTCATCGCAATGGTTATTGTGCTGTTTTCTGTAACGACAGACTCCTTCCTGTCGAGATACAACATCCTGCTCCTTTTCAAGGATGCAGCCTATACCGGTCTTATCGCCCTTGGCGTTTGCTGCGTAATGGTCTGCGGCGGTGTTGATCTTTCTGCCGGCGGCATAGTCTGCATAGTCGGCGTGGCCGTTGCAAGGGCTTCCTTTATCCCCGGCATCCCCGGCTTCGCCGTTTTGCTCATCGGTCTTGCAGCCGGTCTCGCCTGCGGTCTCATCAACGGCCTTATTGTTTCCAAGCTCCATCTCACCGAGTTTGTTACCACCCTGGCCACAGGTTCCGTTTTCACGGGTCTTGCACTGCTCACCACCTTCAAGCAGCATGGCCGCGCCGTTTCCACCGCCATCACCAACAAGGGTTTCCTTACGTTCGGCGGCCATATTGACGGCCTTTATCTCATCTCCATCGCATGGATTATTCTGGTTATTGTTTTCCAGATACTCTACACCAAAACTCCCCTTGGCACTTACATAAGCGCCGTTGGCTCCAACCCCAAGTCTGCTCAGATGTCCGGTATCAGCAAGGGCAAGATGAAGATAGTCACCTTCATGCTCTCCGGCGGCTTTGCAGGTCTTGCCGCTTCCTTCATGGTTGCTTACCAGACCGCCTCCACCCTCACCCTCGGCTCCGGCATGGAATTCCAGGCCATTGCAGCCTGCGTTGTTGGCGGCGTTGCCATGACCGGCGGCAAAGGTGACGCTGTCACCGCAGCCCTCGGCACCATCTTCCTCACTTTGATTACTAACGGTTTGTATAAATGGGGTCTCTCCACCGGTGCCCTCAACCTTCTCACCGGTATCATTATCATCGCAGTTATCAACTTCGACACCGTTTTGGCATCTGTTTCCCACAGACGCATGATGCGCAAAGCCAACCCCAAGGAGGTGCTTGCAAATGAGTAATGTTCCTCTTCTTAAATGCGAAGGCATCTGCAAGCAGTTTTCCGGCGTTCCCGTTTTGAAGAACGTTAATCTGGAAATTGCTAAAGGCGAAGTTCACGCCCTCATGGGTGAAAACGGCGCAGGTAAGTCCACCATCATCAAGATTATCACCGGCGTCTATTCCAAGGACCTTGGCGACATCTACATGGATGGGGAGCTTGTAACCATCAACACAAGAAAGGACGCCATCAACTGCGGTATTTCCGTTATCTATCAGGAACTCAGCCTTATCCCCGCCCTTTCCGTTACCGATAACATTTTCCTTGGACAGGAAAAGACCAAGGCCTTCTTCACCCGCCACCGCAATCAGAAAAAGGCCGTTCAGGAGCTCATAGACAAATATGGCTTCAACGTTAACCCCGACAGCATAGTTGAAACTCTCGGCATGGCTCAGCGCCAGATGGTTGAAATTCTGAAGGCTCTCTCCTATGATGCAAAGCTCATCATCATGGACGAGCCCACCTCCAGTCTTTCCGCCGCAGAGAGCGAAATCCTCTTCGACACCATTGAACGCCTCAGAAAAAACGGCACCAGCGTTCTCTATATCTCCCACCGTCTTGACGAGGTCTACCGCATTTCCGACCGTCTCACCGTTATGAGAAACGGCGAAAATGTTGGCGTTATCGAGAAGAAGGATATCTCCCCCAAGACCGTTATCCCCATGATGATTGGCCGCGAGATAACCGAAAAGAAGGACTACACTCCTCCCAAAATCTTTGAGGAGAACGTTCTGGAGGTTAAAGATCTCCGCTTCAAGCACATGGTCAAGGGCGTTTCCTTCAAGGCCTACGGCGGCGAAATCCTCGGCATAGGCGGCCTTATCGGCTCCGGCCGTACGGAAATAGTCCGCTGCATCTTCGGCGCTGAGAAGCCCACCTCCGGCACCATCACCTTCAAGGGCAAGCCCATAGGCACCAATGTTAAGCAGAACGTTCAGGCCAACTTCGGTCTTGTTCCCGAGGACAGACGCAATCAGGGCTTCATTCCCCTGCTCTCCACCGAGAAAAACATCGCCATCGCCAACTACGACCGCCTTGGCAAGGGTCCCTTCATAGGCGGCAAGGAAGAGGCGGTTCTGGCAGAGGATGTTATCAAGGAATACGATATCCGTCCCACCAACCGCAATATGCAGGTTATCAACATGTCCGGCGGCAACCAGC
>JAFYUG010000247.1 GCA_017558545.1 Oscillospiraceae bacterium
CGCCAAGGACGGCTACCAGTATGAGCCCCTGTGGATAAATCCTGAGGAAGCCAAAAAGCGCGGCATTGCCCACGGCGACATCGTTAAGATTTATAATGAGCGCGGCATAGTTCTGGCAGGCGCCTATGTCACCGAAAGACTTATGCCTCAGGTTTGCTACATTGACCACGGCTCCCGCCTTGACCCCATCATCCCCGGTTGGCTGGATCGCGGCGGCTGCATAAACTCCATCACTCCCACCGGCATGACCAGCAAAAACTGCACCGGTATGGCCACCAGCGGCTTCCTCGTAGAGGTTGAGAAGGTCACCGACGAGGAAATGGACGCATGGAAGAGAGATTACCCCGAAGCCTTTGCCCGCACTGTTCACCCCGACGCAGGCGTTTGCCTTGACGGCTGGCTTATAGGAGGAGACAAGGAATGAGTAAAGTATTTATAGTTGATATAGCCAAGTGCACAGGCTGCTATAACTGCCAGCTTGTTTGCAAGGATGAGCACTGCGGCAACGATTGGACTCCCTATGCCAAGGCTCAGCCCATGACCGGCCAGTTTTGGGCAAAGGTGGAGCAGAAAACCGTGGGCACTATTCCCAACGTCCGTGTGAGATACACCCCCACCTTCTGCAACCATTGCAAAAACGCTCCCTGCATGGCTGCCGCCGATGACGGCGCAGTTTACCGCAGAGAGGATGGCCTTGTTATAATTGACCCCGAAAAGGCAGCAGGCCAGAAGCAGATTGTGGACGCCTGCCCCTATGGCGCTATTTACTGGAACGAGGCTCTCACCCTGCCCCAGAAGTGCACCGGCTGCGCCCATCTGCTGGATAACGGCACCGCCGTTCCCAGATGCGTTGAAGCCTGCCCCACCGATGCTCTTATCTTCGGTGAGGAAGAGGAGCTGAAGGAGCTTTTGCAGGGCGCAATCGTCCGCAATCCCGAGCTTGGATGCGCTCCTCAGGTTTATTACCGCAATGTTCCCGGCCAGTTCGTTGCCGGAACTGTGTATGACCCCGAAGAGGAAGAGGTTATAGAGGGCGCCCGTTGCCGTCTGCAAAGCGGCGGCAAGACCTGGATTTTGGAAACCGATGATTTCGGCGACTTTTGGTTCAAGGATCTGCCCGAAGGCCGTTTCAGCCTTGTAATCACCGCCAAGGGATATAAGGATATTAATATCGAGGATATTTCCACCCTTGATAACTGCACCAGCCTCGGCGATATCCCCATGGAAAAGAAATAAAATATACAAAAGAACACTTGCGGCTTGCGTTGCAGGTGTTCTTCATTTAAGCCATCCGTTTTTTACATAGCCTTGCAATATATGTTGCTTGTTGATTGAGTTCAACTGTGCTAATATAATGGCATCATTCACTTTTGACATAATTGTATATCCATTTGTTAATAGGAGACGATCATTATGTGCTGCTGCGAAAAGATTGATTTCACGCCCCTTGATAAGATTTTGGAGGAATACGCATCCGCCCCCGGAAGCCTTATCACCATCTTGCAGAAAACTCAGGATATTTACGGCTATCTCCCCATGGATGCCGTTTACCATATTTCCGAGAAGACCTCTCTAAGTCCTGCAAAAATTCTGGGAGTTGCCACATTTTATTCACAATTCAGATTCAAAGCCGTGGGCAAATATCTCATTTTGCTTTGCAAGGGCACTGCCTGCTTCGTCAACGGAGCAGACCGCATTGCCGACGCCATAACGGAAGAGCTTGGCATAGGGGACAACGAGACCACCGAGGACGGATTATTCTCTCTCAGCATGGTTTCCTGCCTTGGCTGCTGCTCTCTGGCTCC
>JAFYUG010000248.1 GCA_017558545.1 Oscillospiraceae bacterium
AGGAGCACTATGCCCAAAACTATGGCATAGTCGGTGATGCCAAGATAGGTCTGAATATAGATTATCAGATAGGGGAAGAAAACCTGCACGCCTATGGAGAAAATGCAGTTGGCAACCAAGGCCAGATAGAGCTTGGGCAGGCTCTTGATTATGCCGGGGCGCAGGCCATAAAGCAGGTTTTTGAAATAGCTGTCACGGCGGGGGGCAAGATTGGGAGCGTCCTTCACAAGGAAGAGGGAGGCAATACCAACCGCAGTTACCATGACGCCGAAAATGCCGAAGAAGGTTTTCCATTCCCCTCTCTGGGTGTAGCCATCGAAAAGGCCGAAAACCACCAGCATACTGATAAGGGGCAAAATGGCCAGCACGCCCTCGGTTTTGCCGCGTTTTTCCGTGGGCACATTATCCGTTACATAGGCGTTGAAGGCGGCGTCGTTGGCGGTGGAGCCGAAGAAGGTCATGAGGCAATCCAAGAAGATAACCAGCACGGCGGCAACGGCGGCGGCATTGGCGGCGGGGAAAAGAGCCCCTGCGCTTTCGGGGGTGATGAAGCCGAAAGCTCCCGTGGTGATACCCCAAAGGATGTAGCCCACGGTGATGAAGGCCTTGCGCTTGCCCACTCTGTCGCTGAGAGCGCCCATGAGAAGGGTTGTGAGGGTTGCGGTTATGGCGGAGGCCGCCACCATGGCGGCTATATAGTCGGGATTTGTGGAAATGGTGTTATAGAGAAATACGTTGAAATACATATTCTCCAGCGTCCATGCAAACTGGCCGGAAATGCCCACCAGTATAAGCACGGACCAAAGTCTTGCGCCCAGCTTTTCCTTCATTATTCTATCCCCTTTTCTCAGCTTATCTGACCTCTCTCCTTCAAATCCGCAAGGATTTTGGAGAAGAGCTTATCATCAATTTTGAAAAACTTGCGGTAGACAAGGAAACCGGCCACGATGGAAATAAGGGGCAGAATGAGCATGGCAAGCTTCACTATGAGTATGCCGGTATCGGTGACATCGTCCACGGTTACGGCGGAGTTGATGCCGGAGATAATGAGGGTGACGGAAACTATGCCCTTGCTGATGGCGCCGCCGATTTTGTTGACGAAGGGCTGAACGGAGAAGGTTACGGCTTCGTCGCGGCGGCCGATTTTCCACTGGCCATATTCAATGGTGTCAGCGAGGAACATGAGCATGAGCAGCTGGATAAAGGCCTGAGCTGCAAATATGAGCAAGCCTGCAACGCCGACAACGGCCATTTTGCCATCGCCGCAGAAGAAGATGATATATCCTGCAAAGACCATAACGGTGGCGGCGGTATAAAGCTGGCGGCGGCTAAAGCGCTTGGAGAACTTGGGGAAGAGGAGCAGAGCGCCCAGCTGGCTTACGCCCAGCACGCCTGCAAACACGGTATACATATCGGGGTTTTTGAAAACGTACTTGAAGTAATAGGTGCCGAAGCCCGTGGTGGTGCAATAGCCAATCATGAAAAGCGCCATGGCGATTGCGGTGATGCGAAGCTGGTCATTTTTCTTCAGCACGGTGACTATATCCTTGAAGGTGGTCTTCTCCTCCTCATCGGCGGCAATTATCTGCTCTCTTACGCCGAAAACGGTGAAGCAGAGGAAAAGCCATGTGATGACGGTTACGCCAACAGCCATGAGGAAGAAGCCGCGCTTGGAGGTATAGTTATCGGTGAGGCCGGTGACGGAGAGCACCACGGCATACATACCAACATTGGCGCAGATACGGGCGAAAGAGCCTATCTTCTCGCGCTTTTTCTGATCAAGGCTGAGAGCAGGCATCAGAGTCCAATAGGCAATATCATTGAGGCCATAGATAATATCCCAAAGGACATAGACTACGATGAAGAAGATTATGTAGGCGGGGCCGGTGAGACCAAGGTCGGAGAAAAGCAAAATGGTGAGAATGCCGCCTATGATGCCGCCCAGCACTATCCAGGGCTTGAATTTGCCGAAGCGTGTGCGGGTATTATCAACGATGATGCCGGTTATGGGATCGTTGAAGGCATCGAAAACGCCGAGGATAAGGAATGCGCCGCTCATCCACCACATAACTCTATCGCTGAGATTCAGCGCCTCGGTGGCAAAGGAGATAAAATACATACTCACAAGGCTATAGAGCATGTCGCGGCCAACGGTGCCGAGGCCGAAGAAATATTTGTTGCGGTTATCCAGTTTGTCCTGCGCGGTTTTGCCTTTCATAGCGGCAAAGCCCCCTTTTCTTTATATTAAATTCAAAACATCCATGGGTTTATGGGCTATTTTCTCTATGCCCAAATCATTAAGCTGCTGAAGGCTGCGGTAGCCCCATGCAACGGCGATGAAGTCAAGGCCGGAGTTTTTGGCGGTGGCCATATCAACTTCCGTGTCGCCTATATAAACGGCTTCCTTGCCCTCCGCGCCCAAGGCCTTCATGGCAGCCATGACGGGGGCAGGGTCGGGCTTGCGGTTTCTGCCCTCCACATCGCCTTCGATGATGGGGATATATTCTCCGAAGAAGCGCTCTCTCAGTTCCTCGGCGGCAAACTGATATTTATTGGTGACTATGGCCATCCTGACTCCCTTTTCGTGGAGGGCGGCCAAAAGCTCCATAATGCCCTCATAGGGGCCTGTTTTATCAAGGCAGTGGACATCATAGTAGGCGTTGAAAGCGGCGAACACGGCCTCGAAATCGGGATTAGCTTCCCCATCGGGGATGGCTCTGCTTACCAAAAGACGGACGCCGTTGCCAACGAAGGTCTGAACCGTAGCATAGTCATGGGTGGGGTAGCCATACATGGCAAGGCCATGATTCACAGCGTCGGCAAGGTCGGGAATGGTGTAAAGCAGGGTGCCGTCAAAATCGAAGAGGACTATTTTATTCTTCACTTGGCATACCTCTCAACAATGTTCAGCAGAATCTCGGTGGCAATGTCCATGCCCTCGATGCTGATATGCTCATAGGGGCCGTGATAGGCGTAGCCGCCGGTGCCGATATTGGGGCAGGGCAGGCCGCGGAAGGTGAGCTGAGCGCCGTCGGTGCCGCCGCGGATGGGCTCAACCACGGGCTCTATGCCGGCCATCCTGATGGCCTCAAGGGCATTTTCAACCACGTGGAAATGCTGCTCAACGATTTCGCGCATATTGCGGTAATGCTCCTTAATCTCCAGCACAACGCTGCCCTCGCCATACTTGGCGTTCATGAGCTTTTCGGCATGGCGCATGCACTCTCTTCTTGCCTCGAAGGTGGTGGAGCTATGGTCGCGGATGATGTAGCTGAGGGTGGCCTTCTCAACATCGCCTTCCATGTTGGTGAGGTGGAAGAAGCCCTCGTAGCCCTCGGTGTCTCTGGGGGTATCGCCGCTGGGGAGCATGGCGTTAAACTCCATGGCAAGGAGGGAGGCGTTTATCATGGTGTCCTTGGCAGAGCCGGGATGGACATTGAAGCCGTTGAAGGTGACCTTTGCACCGCAGCCATTGAAGTTTTCATACTCAATGCCGCCCTCTGCGCCGCCATCGGCGGTGTAGGCAATCTTGGCACCGAAGCGCTCAAGATCCAGAAGGGATGCGCCGTGGCCAATTTCCTCGTCGGGGCAGAAGCTGATGGCGATGCGTCCATGGGGGATGTTTTCCTTGATAATGGTTTCGGCCATGGTCATGATTTCGGCAATACCTGCCTTGTTGTCTGCGCCCAGAACGGTGGTGCCGTCGGTTACGATGAGATTGCGTCCCACAAGGGAAGTGAGATGGGGGAAGGCCTTGGGAGAGAGAACTCTGCCGCTTTCGCCAAGGACGATGTCGCCGCCATCATAATTTTCAACCATGCGGGGCTTTACATTCTCGCCGGGGAAGTCGGGAATGGTGTCCAGATGGGCAATGAAGCCTATGCTCATAGCATCTTCAAGACCGGCAGAGGCAGGGATGACGCCATAGACATAGGCGTGCTCATCAACGTAAACCTCGCTGATGCCCATTTCCTTCATTTCATCGGCCAGCATATAGGCAAGGTCAAACTGCCAGGGGGTGGAGGGAGTGGTGGCGCTCTCCTCGCTGGCGGCGGTATGCACCTGAACATATTTTATAAGTCTTTCATAAGCTTTCATGGTTTTATTCTCCTTTAATTTCTTCTATGGTATACATGCTTGAGCCAAAGTCACCCAAAACGCGGATATTGGGGTGGTAGCCCGTGCCAAGAAACTGATTTTCAAGTCTGAGCCCTTCCATGAGCATATCGCCCCCCACTTCGTATTCCTCTATGCCGTCCACAAGGTTAACAAGGGAGTTGGCGGTGCGGAAAATGAAGCCTTCGGGGTTAAGGGAGAAGGGCAAAAGATGCTTGATAAGCTCGCCGAAGCTCTTGAGATAGACATTTTGCTCTCTGCTTTTCACCTTATAGCGCTTGTCCTTATGAAGGGAGCTTATGGGCATAATATCCCCTGCGGGAGAGGCGGAGCATCCCCGCTGGAAATGGGCGCAGATGCTCTCATCGCCCAAAGCCACCTGCCATACCTCGGTGCCTTGGCGGCTTCCGCTGCGGCGGGTGAACTGACCGTACTGGAAGGTGCGGCGGTGCTTTTTATAATAGGCAATCTGGCTGCAAAGTTCCTGCCTTTCGGCTCGGGAGAGATATTTCAAATCCAGCTCCAGGCCAAAGCAGCCGAAGGCGGCCACATTGAAGCGGGTGGAGAGAGGAGTTGAGCGCAGGGTCTGCTGGCTGGGGGTGGAGGCTATGTGGCTTCCCCAAGTGGACTGGGGATAGAGATAGCTGAGTCCCCCCTGTATATCCAGTCTCTCTATGGGGTCAGTATCGTCGCTGGCCCAAATTTGGGGAGAGAAACAGAGCATACCAAGGTCAAAGCGGTTTCCGCCGCTGGAGCAGCTTTCCAAAAGCACATGGGGGCGGGGACGGAAGATGCGGCTCAGCACATCATAGAGGCCAAGGATATAGCGGTGGTGGAATTCTCCCTGATTATCAAGAGTGGGAGAAAAGGCATCGGAAATATGGCGGTTATAATCCCATTTCACATATTTAAGCCCCGTGGAGTCCATTACGCGGCCCACATTTTCCACTATATAGTCCCTTACCTCAGCTCTTGTGAGGTCCAGCACCAGCTGATTGCGGCCTTTGGCAGGCTGCCTTCCGGGAACTTTTATGGCCCAATCGGGATGGGCTCTATAAAGGTCTGAGTCCTCGTTCACCATTTCAGGCTCAAACCACAATCCGAAGTCCATGCCAAGGCGGCGGACGGCCTTAGCCACCCCTTCAACCCCTCGGGGCAGCTTTTTAAGGTTGGTTGAATAGTCACCCAGACCTGCATGATCGTTGTCCCTTTTGCCGAACCAGCCGTCATCCAGTACGAAAAGCTCCACGCCAAGCTTTTTAGCCTTGCGTGCCAGCCTTATGAGCTTTCCGTGGGTGAATCTAAAAAAATGGGCTTCCCAGTTATTGGCCAAAACGGGGCGCTCAAGCTTTTTCCAGCTGCCCCGAACTATGTTGCCGTTAACAAAGTCATGGAAATTGCGGCGAAGTCCGTTGAAGCCCTCGGCGCAGTAGCTCATAACCGCCTCGGGAGCTTCAAAGCTCTCCCCGGGGGCAAGAGTCCAATCAAAGCAGCTGGGGTTAATGCCCAGCATTACGCGAATTGTGTCCGTCATGGCTTTTTCAACGGCGCCGTAGTGGCTGCCGGAATACACCAGGTTGAAGCCCCAAACCTTGCCGCGGTCCTCCCCCGCTCCTCTCTCGCTGAGAAGGAAGCCGGGATTATGGCGGTTGGAGGATGCGCCCACATTGGAGGAATTGACATACATTCCTGCCTCCACATTGCGGACATTGTGGTGGGCTTCTCTTATCCAGCCGCCGTCAAAGGTGTGCATTTCAAGGCTGCCAACATTCATATCCATGGTCATGGACATGAACTTTCTAAGGGAAATGGCCTTTTCTGCATTATTTTTGATGACGCTGCGGCGGCTAATAACATTGCTAGCGGGAAAAACCGTGTAATAAAGGCTCAGAGATATGGGGAAGAGACTATCTTCCATATCTATGCGCAAAGTTTCCACGCCTTCGCAATCGGCATCGGCGTAGGCAGAGGGCAGGCATTCCATGGCCACGCAGCCCTCTGTTATCTCATGAGCCTTATAGACAAAATCGCTGACAAAGCTGCCGTCGGGCATTTTCACTTCGCAGGGGCAGTTGCGGTAATCACCCTTGCCAAGTCCCGACCATTCAAGGCAGAGAGTATCAAGGCAATAAGTGGGGTCATCTTCGCTATAAAGCACGGCGCTGCCGTAGGGCACGGTGCGCTTTAAGGCAAGGGGCGCAGCATAGCCGCAGGCGAGCTTGCCGCCAAAATGGATATGCTCAAGATGCCCAAAGGGGCTCACCCTAAGCCAATAGGAGCTATTTTCCGTATCAAGACGAAACAGCCCGTTTTCATGATATATAGGCATTTTTTAATACCTCCGAATAATTTCAATTATTCTGTATCTCTAAGTTTCAACTTAAAAGCCTCGCAGAGTTCGCGTCCGCAGACGCGAATAAATTTAAGTAAGTTTTTTCCGGTGACATGCGCGTCGGAAAAAACACTTCTCAGCCCGCAAACGTGCTCAGCACTCTTGGGTGCTGAGTGCGCTGCAGCGGGCTGCAGCCTTCTCAAAAAAGTGCTTGCCACTTTTTTGACTGAAAGAAAATGGACAGCGGATATTTATTATAATCCACTGTCCATTATATAACACAGTTATGCAATTGTCGAGGGTGGCGGCCTAAAATTTATCTTGTCAAAAAGCTGCCGTTTTGCAGGCTGAAGCCATCCACGGACACAACGGTGCGGGAGGGGCTGCTGCCGTCAATTTCGTTGGCTATGCCTGCATCGGTTATATAGTAATCCATGTTGGTTCTGACATAAACTCTGTCAAAGACCTTGTAGAAAAATTCGGGGTCCTGACCCATATCCTTGCTCTTGCCCTCGCGGAGGGTGGGGCCATCCAACTCTGCGGAGAGGACTATGCCTATATCGTCGGCCTGCTGGCGGAGATAGCGGCACAAGGAGGAAATGGCGCTGACAGAATCAGGCACAGCGCTCATGGGCTGGGAATACTGCACGGCCTGACCTGCGGGCAGGCAAACATTGGTGAGGAGCACCTCATCAAAGCCCATGTCCTTCAGCTCCTGCATGATGGAAACGATATACTCTCGGGTCTGGGTGTTATAGGGGTCAAGCCAGCTGCAATTTTCGTCGGTTAAAACGCCGCCCATGGAATTTTTAAGGCCTATGGGGCTGTTTCTGACTGCCATGGCACTATCGCCAAGGCAGCTGACTTCGGCCACAAGCCAAAGGCCTGTGGATTTAAGGTTGCCCAAGGTCTCCTTAAGGGTTTCAGTTCCGTTTACGGAGTAGCTGGAAACAAGGGGGATTTGGCTATAATAGCGCAGCATACCGTCCCTATCCTTGATATTCATAACAAGGGCATTATATTTTGTTGGGCTTTCGGCCAAAATTGCAGGGTAATAGGCAATATTCTGAGCCGTCATCTTATCGGCATCCACATAAAGAGCCTGAATGGTATCAAGGCTGCTTGTAACCATGCTCTTCATAGTGGAATAATCGGGCATTTCTATGACAACCTGAGCATTGGTGACGGGAGGAGCCAAAATGCCGCTCTCATCCTCTTCCTCTTCATTATCCACGCTAAGTTCGCCCTCGCCCACAAGGCTGAGGCCGTCCTTCTCATAGCGGATATACTTCTGTCTATCATAGAAAACCCAAATACCCGCCATCAGGGCAATTATAAGCAGGAAGAGCACCAAGGTGACTATCCAGCCATATTTGCGCCTGCCGCGGTAAACCCTTTTAGGTCTATCCATAATTATTCTCTGCCTTCTATTTCGTGAATAAGCGCAACTCTGCGTGCATGGCGGCCGCCTTCAAACTCGGTTTCAAGGAAGGTGTCCACTATCTTGAGAGCAAGGCCGCTGGCGGTTACTCGGGCGCCAAGGGCAAGCATATTGGCATCATTGTGGAGACGGGTGTATTCGGCGCTGTAGCAATCGCCGCAGAGAGCTGCGCGGATGCCCTTCACCTTGTTGGCGCTGATGGAAATGCCAATACCGGTGCCGCAGATGAGAATGCCCTTTTCGCATTCGCCGTCGGCAACGGCTCTGGCTGCCTTCTCGCCATAGATGGGATAATCGCAGCTATCGGTGGTATAGGTGCCGTAATCTTTGTATTCAAGACCCTTGGACTCAAGGTGCTTCATAATTTCCTGTTTCAGTTCAAATCCGCCGTGGTCAGAAGCAATAGCAATCATTTTTATTATCCTCCATTAAATTTTCACAAATTCACATTTTCGTTTTTTGAAGGTGCTTACATATTCAAAGCCGCAGCTTTTGATTATTTCATAGCCTTCCCTGATGCACTTGGCAGCGTCCCCGGCTTTGTGGGCATCGCTGCCAACGGTGATGATCTCGCCGCCCATATCCTTATAGAGCTTAATAATCTCAGGGTCGGGGAAAGGGCCGCAGCCATCACGTATACCTGAACAGTTTATCTCTATTCCACGCCCATTGTCAATCAAAAGCCGCAAAAGATGCTCAATTTTGTCGCCATAGCCTTCCAAAGACAGCTTTTCATCCCATCCCTGCTGCCACATATAGCGGCGGCCATAGCCAATATGAGCCATAAGGTCGAAATAATCTATCTCCGCCATTTTGATAAGCTCGTCCATATAGTCATGGAAAATCTGGCGGCAATGCTCCGGAGAAGTGAACTTCACATTCCAAAGGTCGCCATAGTCCTGCAATATATGCAGCGATCCCATAACCATATCAAGCTCGGGAGAGGCGGCAATGGCCTGCGCCCGCTCCGTATCGAAAAGAGGCTCCCCCAGCTCAAGGCCAAGGCGCACATCTATGGGCAAAATGGGGTGCTCGGCGAGCATGGCATTATATTTTTCCATGGTCTCGGAGACCCTTGTGAGGCAGCTGGGGTTAAACTGATAGGTATGCCAGTCGCACATATCGCAGTGGTTTGTGAAGCAAATTTGCTCCATACCCATCTTTGCCTCCGCCTCCACCATTTCATACATGGAAGCGCGGGAATCCTGAGAAACATCCGAGTGGACGTGGTAATCGGCTAAAAACATAGGCTTCTCCTTTTTAGTTTGCACTATTTATAGCTCCCTCTGACGAGGGAGCTGTCTGCCCGAAGGGCAGACTGAGGGAGAGATATTTTTATAGCTTAATCGCAAAAACTAAGTTTTTCTCTCCCTCCGTCAAAATCTTCGATTTTGCCACCTCCCTCGTCAGAGGGAGGTATTCAGTTCAGCTGCTCAGAACGGCCAGGAATCGAACCATCCCAAATATTTATCCGCAAATTCTCTTGAAACATCCGCGCCGCTTATGACGGGATAGAAGGCCACAAACAAAATGGCGCTGACTACGCAAAGAGAGAGCAGAGCAATTTTCCATTTGGGATTTTTTCTGCGGATATCGTTTAAGATATATCCAATGGCCAGCATCAAAAATACGCCGGCGGGGAAATAATGATAGGCGAAGGTTATGCGGCTGACGAAAACCCAGGGCAGAAGCTGGGCAAGATAGCCTATAACTATAAACCTTGCGGTTTTGTCACCGGTTTTAATCCAGTTAACTGCCACGATTATCATAGCCCCCAAGCCTGCCCAGCAGGTGAGAGGATTCATCATGGCGCCTATGGTGGACTTGGTATTATCGTAGCTATAATCCAGATAATAGAGTATGGGGCGCAGGTTCAGCATCCACTGCCACCAACGGGAGGAATAGGGATGGGTGGCGTTAACGCCGGAGTGGTAGGAGAACATATATTTTTGGTTGCCCAGAACTATATCCAAATATTCCCGGCTAAAGAGCATGCCTATGCCATTCATGCCCCGGGCGGTGCCATAGGCCCAGTAGCTTAGATAATAGATCACGGCAGGAATGAGGATAAATGCCCCAAGGCAGAAGAGGATATTTTTCCTTGTTTCCCTCCAGTATGCCCACTTGGCCTCCACTCCCATCATTCGGGCAAGGCCATAGCCCTCGACGCGGTCAATGAGCCACAGCACACCAAGACCGGCGCCCGCGTAAAGGCAGGTCCATTTGCTGGCAGCGCCAAGGCCGAAGGCAAGGCCGCAAAGGCCAAGAGGCAGCATCCATGCTTTCCCTTCCCTGTCGCTTTGCAGGTAGATATACATGAAAAGGTACATGAGAAGGATGAAGAAAACGGCGTAGGAGTCTATGGTGGCTATGCGGGTCTGAGCAAAATGCATGAAGTCCGTGGCCATAAGGAAGCCCACCGCCGTGGGCACGGCCACGCCGCCGAAGATGCGCTTTGTGAGGACATAGAGTATGGGCAGCATAAGTATGCCTGCCAAAGTACCCATAAAGCGCCAGCCGAAGGGATTGAGGCCAAAAATTCGAATGCCCAGAGATATTATCAGCTTGCCGAGGGGAGGATGGCTTATCTCATAGGGGTCTTGCGCCTCCATGTGCTCATAGGCGGTGCGCACATGGTAGATTTCATCGAAATAGCTGCTGTTGAGGTAAGTGAACTTCTGAGGCACTTTTTCGGGCTCATCGAAGAGGGTGGAGCTGCCTTCGGAGTAGCTGAGAGAGCTTATGGGCAGGCCGTCCATGTCATAGAGCATAACTTCACCAAGCCAAAGCTCGCTATCGGCTATGAGGCGGAAGTATTTTGTATCGGGGTCGGCGTACTGGCTTATGTCAAGGCTGTTCCAGCGGAAAAGCTCCGAGTAGGGCTGCTCCAGCACACCCACATCCACCCAGGTTTCTCCGTCTGCGGAAAGCTGGGCATAGTAAGAGCCCGTGTGTATGCCCGTGTAGAAAACCACGGTGGATATGCCTTGGGGCTCATTAAGCTCCGCCTGAGCATACTCGCCCCTGTCACCAAAGCGGCAAAAGCTCTCGGGAGCGCTGCGGTCGCCAAGATTGGTGAGGGCGGTGAGGGCATATATGGCGGTGAGCAAAATTATGGCAATGGCGTCGGCGCGGCAGATTCTTTTGCCGTCGCGAATGCCAAGGCTGAGAGCCTTTTCGCCCCGGCAGACAGCCCACATATAGTAAAACACCGTTATGAAGGCCAAAAGGCCTATGGGGAAGAGAAGATGGAGCATATATATAAAACCTCTTGATACAAAAAGTTTGTATTCGCGTTTTATTATTATACTATAATTTACACCCTTGCGGGAGATAAAATATGAAAAAATTATCATTATTTCTTATATTTGTCATGGTGCTTATATTAGTCGGCTGCGGAGAAAGCCCCCAAGAGCCGCAGGCCGAGGAGATAAGCGCCGAGGAGCTTAGCGCTTCGGAGCCTTCGGCCATAGATTTGCGCTTGGAGGAAATGACCACCGAGGAAAAGGTTTGGCAGATGATGTATGTTTTCCCCGAGGATGTCAGCGGAGAGATTTGCTGCACCGAGGGCGAAGTATGGAAAGCGGCTTTAGCAGAGCGCCCCGTAGGCGGGCTGGTGTTCGTAAGCGATAACTTCCCCTCGGAGGAGGAAACCCGCGCCATGATGGAGGCTATAGCCGCGGCAGATGGGGAGCTGTTTTTAGGTTTGGACGAAGAGGGCGGCTATGTATCAAGGCTCAGTTATGCCCTTGGCGTAACCACCAAGCTCAAGGAAATGTATGAATACAGGGAAGAGGGGGAAAGGGGAGCATACGAAAATGCCCTCACCCTGGCAAAGGATGTGGCTACTTTTGGCTTCAACATGGACTTTGCCCCCGTTGCCGACGTATGGACAAACCCCAAAAATACGGTTATAGGCAAGAGGGCATATAGCCACGATGCCGAAGAGGCCGCCGAGCTTGTGGCCGCTGCCGTTGAGGGCTTCACCGATGGGGGCATAATCAGCGTTTTAAAGCATTTCCCCGGCCACGGAGACACCGCCGAGGATAGCCATTATCGCGCCGCCCACACGGCCAAGAGCCTTGAGGAAATGGAAAAATGCGAATTTTTGCCCTTTGTTTCGGGAATTGAGGCCGGATGCGATGTTGTGATGATGGGGCATATTTTGGCGGAAGGTTTAGATAATGAGTATCCCGCCAGCATGAGCAAAACCATAATTGAGGGTGTTTTGAGGGAAGAGCTTGGCTTTGAGGGGCTTATAATCACCGACGCCTTCACCATGGAAGGCCGCGGTAATATGCCGGAGGCGGAGGCCGCAGTTAAGGCAATCATGGCCGGATGCAATATGATTTTAGCCCCCGAGGACGTGGACGGCGTTGTTGCGGCCATATTGGAAAATGTGCCGGAAGAGAGAATTGACGAATGCGTCCGAGAGATTTTGGAAATTAAATATAAATGGGGAATAATGGGGTGAAAATCTGCCGTTTAAAGGCCCCCTTCTCAAGGGGGGCTGTCTGCGAAGCAGACTGGGGGATTGGATAAAAAGTGGGCTGTCGAGGACGCCAGCCCCTACAATGGTGCGGAAAACTGAAATCACATCGTAGGGGCGAGCATTGCTCGTCCGCGGGCGGCATTCTTGCCGCCCCTACAAGTGGTGCAGAGTAAAAACATGGTCATTGCGAGGAGCCGTAGCCCCTACAAGCGGCGCGCCGGGGGCGGGACTATCGGCATAATTAAACTACCAAGCATCCCAACATCTTCCCTCCTCGCGGCATAGCCGCTGCGGTCGAGAGCTAAAAACATGCCACCGGCATGTTTTCTTAACGCACCGACGCCCTACGGGGAGAGTGTTTTGGGGTGGCAGGAGGGGGAGCACACGCAGCTTGCCCCTACTAATAGTATTTCTCTTTTGCGATACTGCCAAATCCTTGATTTTTGAAGAAAAATGCTATATACTATAAAATTGGTTTGGTATGTATAGAATAATACCATATATTGTGAAACAGGAGTAATATCCAATGGCAAAACAGACATCTGCATCTTACGGCAACGACAGTATATCCCAGCTCAAGGGAGCGGACAGAGTCCGCAAACGTCCGGGCGTTATATTCGGCTCTGACGGACTTGACGGCTGCCAGCACGCCGTATTTGAAATATTATCAAACGCCATAGACGAGGCAAGAGAAGGCTATGGCCGCCTCATCACCCTCACCCGCTATGAGGATAACAGCATCGAAGTTGAGGACTTCGGACGCGGCTGCCCCGTGGACTGGAACGAGAACGAAAAGCGCTGGAACTGGGAGCTTGTTTTCTGCGAGCTTTATGCCGGCGGCAAGTATCGCAACAACGAGGGCGAAAACTATGAATACTCCCTTGGCCTCAACGGCCTTGGCTCCTGCGCCACCCAGTATTCATCCGAATACTTCGACGCGGAAATTCATAGAGACGGCTTCCGCTATGAGCTCCACTTCAAAAAGGGCAAGGTTGTGGGCAAGAAGGGTCACGAGCTTATCAAAGAGCCCAGCGAGAGAAAAAAGACCGGCTCCCGCTTCCGCTGGAAGCCCGACATTGAGGTTTTCACCGATATCAACATCCCCGAGGAATACTTCAAGGATGTGCTCCTCCGTCAGGCTGTTGTCAACGCAGGCGTAACCTTCCGTCTCCGCATTCAGCGTGGCAGCAAGTTTGAAACCACCGACTATTGCTACGAAAACGGCATTGTGGACTATGTTGGCGAGATGGCTGGGGATAATGCCCTCACAGCTCCCTTCTTCATAGAAACCGAGCGCCGGGGCCGCGACCGCGAGGATAAGCCCGAATATAAGGTTAAGCTCTCCGCAGCCTTCTGCTTTTCTAACACCGTTAACCGCATAGAGTATTATCATAACTCCAGCTGGCTTGAGCATGGCGGCGCACCCGAAAAGGCAGCCAAAACCGCCTTTGTTTACGCCATAGACGCCTACCTCAAGAAAATAAACAAATATCAGAAGTCCGAGAGCAAAATATCCTTCCAGGATGTGGCCGACTGCCTTGTGCTGGTAACCAACTGCTTCTCCACCCAGACAAGCTACGAAAACCAGACCAAGAAGAGCATCACCAACAAGTTCATTCAGGAGGCTATGACCGACTTCTTCAAGGAGAAGCTGGAAATCTACTTCATTGAGAACAAGGCCGAGGCGGACAGAATTGCCGAGCAGGTGCTCATCAATAAGCGCAGCCGCGAAACCGCCGAAAAGGCAAGACTTAATATAAAGAAAAAGCTCACCGGCAGCATGGATATCTCCAACCGCGTTCAGAAGTTCGTTGATTGCAGAAGCAAGGACGTGGAAAAGCGCGAGATATACATCGTGGAGGGTGACTCTGCATTGGGCGCTTGTAAGCTCAGCCGCGACGCGGAGTTCCAGGGCATCATGCCTGTCCGAGGCAAGATACTCAACTGTCTGAAGGCCGACTATGTCCGCATTTTCAAAAGCGAGATTATAACCGACCTCTTGAAGGTTCTGGGCTGCGGCGTTGAGGTGGAGACCAAGAAGAACAAGGACCTCAGCTCCTTCTCCCTTGAAAATCTCCGCTGGAACAAGGTTATAATCTGCACCGATGCCGACGTGGACGGCTTCCAGATTCGCACTCTTATCCTCACCATGATTTATCGCCTTGCCCCCACCCTCATCAAGGAAGGCTATGTGTATATAGCTGAATCTCCCCTCTATGAGATAAATGCCAAGGGCAAGACCTGGTTTGCCTATTCCGAGGTGGAAAAGGCAAAGATTCTGGAAGAGCTGGGTGGCGCCAAGTGCACCATCAACCGCAGCAAAGGTCTTGGTGAAAACGACCCCGAAATGATGTGGCTTACCACCATGAACCCCGAAACCCGCCGCCTTATCAAGGTTATGCCCGAGGAAGCCGAGGCCACCAGCGCCATGTTCGATATGCTCCTTGGCGATGACCTTGCAGGCAGAAAGAACCATATAGCCGAAAACGGCTATAAGTTCCTTGACCTTGCAGATATATCCTAAATGTATTTTTTGGAGGATAAAAGATATGAAAAATCTCAGCAATATGAATTTCACCAAGAGCTTCGACCGCGCAAGAAACACCGTAAAGGGCTGCCTTTTTACTGCAATGGGTCTTTGTGTCCTTGGCCTTGTAATAAATGAAAGCCTTCCCGATGCGGCAAAGTATGTAACCATAGCTGCCGTTGTGCTCATTGTAATTGGCTGCGCTCTTGTTGCTCTTTGCCTTAAGTGCCCCTACTGCGGCAGACAGATAATCTCCAAATGCCTCACCGTTACCAGCTGCCCCCACTGCAAGCGTAATCTCACCACCGGCATGAAGACCAAGGGCAAGAAAAGATAAGTGAGGCTTTGCCCCTTCCAATATTCAGCAAAGAGGTTAATTTATGGCAAAGAAAAAAGCCGAAACAACTAAAAAAGCTCCCGAAAATCCCAATGTTTTGGGTCTGAGAGCCGAGGTGCTGGAACAGCCCATCACCCAAACTCTGGAGCTTAACTATATGCCTTACGCCATGAGCGTAATTATTTCCCGCGCCATTCCCGAAATAGACGGCTTCAAGCCCAGCCACCGCAAGCTCCTTTATACCATGTATAAAATGGGTCTGCTCAGCGGCAACCGCACCAAGAGCGCCAACATCGTGGGTCAGACCATGCGTCTTAACCCCCATGGTGATGCTGCCATTTATGAAACCATGGTGCGTCTGAGCAAGGGCTACGAGGCTCTGCTTGCCCCCTTTGTGGACTCCAAGGGTAACTTTGGTAAGGTCTATTCCCGCGATATGGCCTATGCCGCCTCCCGATACACCGAGGCCAAGCTCTCCGCAATTTGCTCCGAGCTTTTCAGGGATATAGACAAGGACACCGTGGACTTTGTGGATAACTATGACGGCACCATGCAGGAGCCCACTTTGCTGCCCACTTCCTTCCCCAATGTTCTTGTTTCTTCCAACATGGGTATAGCCGTTGGTATGGCAAGCCAGATTTGCGGCTTCAACCTTGGAGAGGTCTGCGAAACCACTGCGGCCTATATAGCCGACCCGGAGCACGACCTGCTCTCCACCATGCCCGCACCCGATTTCCCCACAGGCGGCGAGATTATTTATAGCCGCAGCGAGATGGAAAATATCTACCGCACCGGCCGCGGCAGCTTCAAAGTTCGCTCCCGCTGGCGCTATCTCCCCAAGGAGAACATGATAGAGGTATATGAAATACCCTATTCCACCACCGCCGAGCAGATTATGGACAAGGTGGCCGAACTTCTCAAGGCCGGCAAAATCCGCGAAATCAGCGATATGCGCGATGAAACCGACCTCAGCGGTCTCAAGCTCACCATAGATCTCAAGCGCGGCACCGACCCCGAAAAGCTCATGCAGAAGCTTTTCAAGCTCACCACCTTGCAGGACCAGTTCTCCTGCAACTTCAACATCCTCATAGGCGGCAACCCCAAGGTTATGGGCGTTGGCGAAATTTTGGAGGAGTGGGTGGCATGGCGCACCGACTGCGTGAAGAGAAGGGTTTATCATGAGCTGCAGAAGAAGAGAGAAAAGCTCCATCTTCTGAAAGGTCTTGAAAAAATCCTTTTGGATATTGATAAGGCCATCGCCATCATCCGCGGCACCGAGCTGGAAGCAGACGTTGTGCCCAACTTGATGATAGGCTTCGGCATTGACGATGTGCAGGCCGAATATGTTGCGGAAATTAAGCTTCGCAATATTAACCGCGAATATATCCTCAAGCGTGTTGAGGAAGTCAGCGAGCTGGAAAAGCAGATTGCCGACCTTGAGGA
>JAFYUG010000249.1 GCA_017558545.1 Oscillospiraceae bacterium
CAATGAATACGGCAAATATAACTTCATCGATACCGCCGGTATCCGCCGCAAGAGCAAGGTTGATGACCGCATCGAGAAGTTCTCCGTTATGCGTGCCCAGCTGGCTATTGAGCGCGCCGACGTCTGCCTTATCATGATTGACGCCCGCGAAGGCGTAACCGATCAGGACACCAAGATTGCAGGTCTTGCCCACGAGGCAGGAAAGGCCAGCATCATCGTTGTTAACAAGTGGGACCTTATCGAGAAGGAAACCGGCACCATGGAGCAGATGCGCAAGGATGTTATGCGCGACCTCAGCTTCATGACCTATGCCCCCGTTCTCTTCATCTCCGCCATGACCGGACAGCGAGTTCAGCGCATATTTGAGCTTATCAACTATGTCAACGACCAGTCCGCAATGCGTATCTCCACCGGTATGCTCAATAACGTTCTGGCCGATGCTCAGGCAAGAGTTCAGCCTCCCACGGACAAGGGTCGCCGCCTGAAGATCTACTACATGACCCAGACCGGCATCAAGCCCCCCAACTTCGTTGTTTTCTGCAACAGCCGCGAGCTGTTCCATTTCTCCTACCAGCGCTATCTTGAAAATCAGATTCGAGGAACTTTCGGCCTTGAGGGCACACCCGTCCGCATGGTCATACGTCAGAAAGGAGATAAGGAAGAATGACCGCTTTTCTTCTTGTTATTACCGCCATCGTTGCCTATGTTCTGGGCGGCATGAACGGCGCGATAATCGCATCCCGGTGCATCTTCCATGATGATGTCCGCAACCATGGCAGCGGCAACGCGGGCCTCACCAACTTCTACCGTACCTACGGCGTGAAGGGCATAGTTCTTGTTTTGGCTGTGGATGTTCTCAAAACCGTAGTTTCCGCTCTTTTGGGCGGCATACTGCTTCGCTCTAAGGGCGCTTTCGAAGTCGGCCTTCTCTTCGGCGGCTTCTGCGCAATCTTTGGTCATGCAGCTCCCATAATGCATGGCTTCAAGGGCGGCAAGGGCGTTCTCTGCGCAGGTACCATGATTTTGCTTGTTGACCCCGTTGCAGGCATTTGCTGCTGGGCGGTCTTCCTTCTTGTTGCTATCTGCACCAGATATATCTCCCTGGCTTCCTGCCTCGCCTGCCTTGCAGGCCCCATCTTCATGGTGGTTTTTAGCCACGGCGGACTTGAAGTTCTGCTTACTCTGTTCTGCGCCCTTGTGGTTGTGGTGAGACACGCAGAAAATATTGTGCGCATCATTGGCGGCACTGAAAACCGTTTCAGCTTTTCCAGAAACGGACAGAAATAAAAATATTCTTCACAAGGGGTACTTATCATACCCCTTGTAGTTTTAACAAAAAGCCTCGCCCCTCTGGGGAGAGGTGCTGAGCAAAGCGAAGCGGAGAGGGGGAAATACCCCGCTAAACTCCACCCCTCTCAGTCACCTTCGGTGACAGCTCTCCCCATAGGGGAGAGCCTTACAAGGTAAAGGATTTTATTATGAAAGTTGACATTCTCACTCTTTTTCCCGAAAATATGAACTCCATGCTCCATGAGAGCATCATAGGCCGCGCCGCCGCAAAGGGCATACTGGACATCGGTTGCGTCCAAATCCGCGACTATACGGAGAATAAACAGCGTCAGGTGGATGATTATCCCTATGGCGGCGGTTGGGGCTGCGTTATGATGGCTCAGCCTTTGAAAAGCTGTCTTGACGATGTTATTGCCAAGGCCGGAGAAGGCAAGCGCCGCAGAGTTATCTACATGAGCCCTCAGGGCAAAACCTTTGACCAGCAGAGGGCAAGGGAGCTTGTGCGCGACTATGACCATCTCGTTTTGGTCTGCGGCCACTATGAGGGCGTGGACGAGCGCTTCATTGAAAAATGCGTGGATGAAGAGATAAGCATAGGCAACTTTGTGCTCACCGGCGGCGAGCTTGCTGCCATGGTGGTCACCGATGCCGTGTGCCGCATGGTGCCCGGTGTGCTTTCCGATGAAGAGTGCTTCACCGGCGAAAGCCATTGGGACGGACTTTTGGAATATCCCCAGTATACCCGCCCCGAGGTTTGGGAGGGCATGGAAGTTCCCGAGGTGCTTCGCGGCGGCAACCACGCGGATATAGAGCGCTGGCGCAGAAAGCAGATGATTTTGCGCACCCGCAATAAGCGCCCCGATATGTTTGAAAAGCTCACTCTCAGCGAAAGCGACGAAAAGCTTCTCTCCGAAATTAAGCGCGACGAAAGCCGCATGAAGCTCACCCAGCCCATAGAGTGCCGCAAGGCCACCGCCGAGGACATGGAGAACATTATGCTCACCGTCCGTCAGGCCAAGAACTACCTGAAAAAGCATAAGGTTGACCAGTGGCAGAGCGATTACCCCATGGAGGAGCTTTTTGAAAAGGATATTCAGCGAGGCGAGGGCTATGTGGTCACCTATGGCGGCCGTTTTGCAGCCTATTTCGCCCTCAGCGAAAGACCCGACCCCGACTATGATGACCTTTCCGACGGCAAGTGGCGCAGCGATGAGCCCTACTGCGTTTTCCACAGAATGGCCCTTATGGCGGAATATAGAGGCAGCGGCCTCAGCCACCATGTTATTAAATTCATGGAAGAGCTCACCCGCGAGGCAGGCAGAAAATATGTCCGCGTGGACACCCATAGAAAGAACAAGGCTATGACCGGTCTTCTCCGCGCCCATGGCTATGAATATCGCGGCAACATCCTTGTGTTCTGCGAGCCCTACCATGACCCCCGCCGTCAGGCTTTTGATAAGGTGCTTTAATATGAGACTTACAGATATTAACGAAATAAAATCCCTCATGGCTCGCCATGGCGTCCATTTTTCCAAGAGCTTGGGACAGAATTTCCTCTGCGCCCAGTGGGTGCCCGAGGATATAGCCGCAGGCAGCACCGCCGACAAGGAAACCGGCGTTCTTGAAGTTGGCGCAGGTGTTGGCTGCCTCACCGTTGAGCTCAGCGCCCTTGCAAAAAAGGTTGTCTGCGTGGAGTTGGATACTTCTTTGCAGCCCATTCTCGGCGAAACCCTGGCCGAGTGCGATAATGTGGAAATAGTTTATGGGGACATCATGAAAACCAATATCCCCGCTCTTATTGACGAGAAGTTTGCCGATTGCAAGCGCGTTGTGGTCTGCGCAAACCTTCCCTATAACATAACCTCTCCCGTCCTCACCGCCTTCGTGGAGTGCGGCAGATTTGATGCCATCACCGTTATGATTCAGAAGGAAGTGGCCAAGCGCATCTGTGCCAAGGCCAACACCGCCGATTATGGCGCATTCAGCCTTCTTATGCAGTGGCACACCAAGCCCGAGATTCTCTTCGATGTATCTCCCGGCTGCTTCATCCCTGCCCCCAAGGTAACATCCGCCGTTGTGCATATGCCTGTGCGCAGAGAAAAGCCCATGGCCGTGAAGGATGAAAAGCTCATGTTCTCCATTGTCCGCGCCGCTTTTAACCAGCGCCGCAAAACCCTCAGCAACGCTTTGGGCAACGGCATGGGCGGTAAGTTTAATAAAGAGCAGATTGCCGCCGCCATAGCCAAATGCGGCTTCGATGAGCGTATCAGAGGCGAGGCTCTGAGCCTTGCCGACTTCGCCGCTTTGGCCGACGCGTTAGCCTGAACGATATAATCCGAAGTGCGCACCACGGGGCGGATTTTAGCGCCAGACTTCATTTCATTTTTTGGTGGGC
>JAFYUG010000250.1 GCA_017558545.1 Oscillospiraceae bacterium
CCCTTTCCAAGGGGGCTGTCACCGAAGGCGACTGGGGGATAAGGGTAGGGATTACGCATAACTTGAATATAAGCTATCTGTTAGCTGTATCCCCCCTGCCTTGCTTCGCAAGGCTTCCCCCCTTGAAAAGGGGGGCTTTAAATGAATTAATGCTTCGCTAAAATTAACACCTCATCCGTCATTTGCTTCGCATACCCCCCCTTTGGTCCGGCGGAAAGCTCTCGAAACCCCTCAGTCTGCCCTTCGGGCAGACAGCTCCCCATAAGTCTGCCTTAATGGGTGACAATCCCTCAGTCATTTGCTATCGCAAATGACAGCTCCCTTTACACAAGGGAGCCAAAAATGTATTTTAATGTATTTTTATTTGTTTCACGTGAAACAGAAATATTGAAATCTCCGCAAAAGGTGATATAATACCTATAATTACACACAAATTCCCCCTAAAGGAGATAAAGATGGGCAAAATCATAGCCATAGCCAACCAAAAAGGCGGCGTTGGCAAGACCACAACCGCCATAAATTTCTGCGCCAGCCTTGCCCACAGAGGCAAAAAGGTGCTGCTGTGCGACTGCGACCCTCAGGGAAACGCAACCACCGGCATGGGCGTGGACAAAAATCAGGTGAAGAGCATTTACGATGTGATGCTCCGGGACACCGACCCCGAAAAGGTCATTATCAAAACCAAATATGGCGACATTCTCCCCTCCAACAGAGAGCTTGTTGGCGCAAATGTGGAGCTGGTGGACATGGAAAACCGCGAATTTGTCCTCAGAAAAGCACTTTTGCCCTTGAAAATGGACTATGATTACATTATCATAGATTGCCCGCCCTCTTTGGAGCTGCTGACCCTCAACGCATTCACCGCCGCGGACACCGTGCTGGTGCCGGTGCAGTGCGAGTATTACGCGCTGGAAGGACTCAGCGATCTGGTGGGAACTATCAAGCTCATTAACGGCAAGCTGAACCCCGCCCTGCGCATAGAAGGCTTGGTGCTGACCATGTATGACGGACGCACCCGCCTCAGCGAGGAAGTGGCCGATGCTTTGCGTCAGCATTTCGGGGACAAGGTATATGAGACCTATATCCCCCGCAACATTCGCCTCAGCGAGGCTCCCAGCCACGGCAAGCCCTGCATTGCCTATGATAAGCTCAGCAAGGGCACAAGGGCGTATCTGCATATGGCAAATGAGTTTTTGAAGCGGCAGTAATCAACGGCAAGCCGTTGAAATGAGAAATGATAAATGATGCGCTGCTTCGCAGCATGATGCCGCTGCGCTGATTGTTGTGTCGCTTCGCGACAATTTTAATAATTGGAAGTGATAACATGGCCGAGAAAGCCAAGAGAGGTTTGGGAAGCGGGCTTGGCGCTCTCTTCGGAGAGGACATAGTCTCCCAGCCTTCGGAAAAGGAGCTGACGCTGCCCATCGCCAAGGTGGAGCCCAGAGCCGACCAGCCCCGATATTCCTTCGACGAAGAGGCTCTTGCCACCTTGTCGGAGAGCATTAAGCAGTACGGTCTCATTCAGCCCATCACCGTCCGCAAGCTGGATGGGGGCTATTACCAGATAATCGCCGGCGAACGCCGCTGGCGTGCCGCCCGAATGGCCGGTCTCACGGAAGTGCCTGTGCGCATAATCGAGGCCGACGACAAGAGGGCAATGGAGCTTGCTTTGGTGGAAAACCTCCAGCGCGAGGACCTCAATCCCATTGAAGAAGCCCGCGGCTACCGCACCCTCATGGAGGAGTACGGCATGACTCAGGAGCAGGCAGCAGCCGCCGTTGGCAAGTCCCGTCCCGCCGTGGCCAACTCCCTGCGTCTGCTTGGTCTCAGCGAGGCCGTGTCCGCCATGGTGGAGGACGGAAGTCTTTCAGCCGGTCACGCAAGAGCACTTTTGCCCATAAAAGACGCCAAAAAGCAGCTTGAACTTGCAGAAGCTGTCGTAGCCCGCGGCCTCTCCGTGCGTCAGACGGAGACACTTGCCATGCGCCTTTGCGCCGAAACCAAGGAAGAGCCCAAGGTGGAAAATGACATCATCGTGGACTATGTGAAGGAAGTTGAACGCTCTTTGGAAAACGCCCTTGGCCGCAAGGTCAAGCTGGTGGACGGCAAAAAGCGGGGCAAAATTGAGATAGAGTTCTACGGCGCCGATGACCGCGAGGTGCTTATTGATAAGCTCATGCTCTTTGCAAAGCTGAAAAAGTGAGAGGTATATAAAGGCTTCTCCCTTGAAATTCTCGTTTTCGAAGAAAACATATCGAATTGACATTCATGTCAATATATCGATTGCCCTTTAGGGCAAATATCGATTTTTCCGAAGGAAAAAATATCGACCTTCTTTGTCGATATGCGCTTACGCGCTCGATATATGCTGTCGCATTCGATATATCGTTTCACGATTCGATATTCGCTTCGCGAGAGTTCCCCCCTCCGTAGGGGCGGACCTGTGTGTCCGCCCGCCGCCCTGCGGGCAGACAGCTCCCCATAAGTCTGCCCAAATGGGTGACAATCCCTCAGTCCGGCCTGCGGCCGGCCAGCTCCCTTTACACAAGGGAGCCAAAAAGGTAAATTTATTTGAAATTAAAGTTAAAGGAAGATATAACCATGCTTGACATTAAATTTGTTCGTGAAAATCCCGAGATAGTTAAGGAAAACATCCGCAAGAAGTTCCAGGATGCTAAGCTGCCCATGGTTGACGAGGTTATCGAGCTTGATAAGCTCAACCGCGCCGCCATCAACGAGGCAAATGACCTCCGCGCAAAGCGCAATGCCCTGAGCAAGGCCAACGGCCCTCTCTTCGGCAAGCTGAAGAAGGCCTCTGAGGAGGAGAAGGCCGCCATTCAGGCTCAGATCGACGAGAACATGGCCGCCGTTAAGGCCAACGACGACCGCCGCGAGGAGCTTGAAAAGCTGGAAGCTGAGTATGCCGAGCGCATCCGCCGTATTATGATGCTCATTCCCAACATCATTGACCCCTCCGTTCCCATCGGCGAGAGCGATGAATATAACGTTGAAGTTGAGCGCTTCGGCGAAGCTTACACCCCCGACTACGAAATCCCCTACCACACCGCCATTATGGAGCGCTTCAGCGGCGTTGACATGGACGCAGCAGGCCGCGTATCCGGCAACGGCTTCTACTATCTCATGGGTGACATTGCCCGCCTCCACTCCGCCGTGCTGGCCTACGCCCGGGACTTCATGATCGAAAAGGGCTTCATCTACTGCATCCCCCCCTTCATGATCCACGGCAACGTTGTTGAAGGCGTTATGAGCCAGAACGATATGGACGCCATGATGTATAAAATCGAGGGCGAGGATCTCTACCTCATCGGCACTTCCGAGCATAGCATGATCGGCAAGTACATCGACCAGATCATTCCCGAGCAGAGCCTGCCCCACACCCTCACCAGCTATTCTCCCTGCTTCCGTAAGGAAAAGGGCGCCCACGGCATCGAGGAGCGCGGCGTTTACCGCATCCACCAGTTCGAAAAGCAGGAAATGATAGTTGTCTGCCGTCCCGAGGACAGCATGGAGTGGTACGAGAAGATGTGGCGCTATAGCGTTGAGCTTTTCAAGAGCCTTGAAATCCCCGTACGCCAGCTGGAATGCTGCTCCGGCGACCTTGCCGACCTGAAGGTAAAAAGCTGCGACATCGAGGCATGGTCTCCCCGCCAGCAGAAGTATTTTGAGGTTTGCTCCTGCTCCAACCTTGGCGATGCTCAGGCTCGCCGCCTGCGTATGCGCGTCAAGGGCGCCGACGGCAAGATGTATCTGCCCCACACCCTCAATAACACCGTTGTTGCTCCCCCCCGTATGCTCATCGCCTTCCTTGAAAACCACCTGCAGGCCGATGGCAGCGTAACCATTCCCGAGGCTCTCCGCGGCTACATGGCCGGCAAGGAAGTTCTTGTTCCCAACAAATAAGTTAGAAAAATTTAATAAAAACAGATAAATTGGGAGGAAATCATCATGAAAAAGTTTGCAGAAGAATTCAAAACCTTTATCATGCGCGGCAATGTCCTTGACATGGCCATCGGCGTTGTGGTCGCCACTGCCTTCGGCAAAATCACCACCGCTCTCATCAACAACATCATCATGCCCTTCATCGCCTACCTCTTCGGCACTCGCGACATGACC
>JAFYUG010000251.1 GCA_017558545.1 Oscillospiraceae bacterium
ATATCATGGAGATATCCTGCAATCATGCCAAGCTCCTGCTCTCTGGGGGAATAGCCAAGGCTCCTGAGAATATATCGGCAATTATTGGCAACAAGGCCAACATGGGCAAAGCTATGTTCGGTATATCCAAGGGCAATCAAAGACTCATCCGCTTTTCTGATATATGTTTTGATGTCCTCATTATTTCTTATTTCTTCAAAACTAAGCATATAATTTTCTCCTAAGGATATTTCTGTTTGTTATAGTTTATATTACTTCTTCTTGAAAATAAAGATAATAAGTGTAAATTTTCTGAAAAATCGAAGCCTATAATTGTCTTTTTTCTGTTTTGACTTTATAATAGGGATATCATAAAAGAAATTAAGGATGTGGATATATGAGAATTATCTGTCTTGTTGAAAATACAGCACCTGAGCACCTTGGCTGCGCTCACGGCTTATCCATCTATATTGAAACAGGCAAACATAAAATACTCTTTGACGCAGGCCCTAACGGAGAGCTTTTGAAAGAGAATGCAGCAAAACTTGGAGTAGATCTTAGGGATGTGGATATTGCCATACTCTCCCACGGTCACTATGACCACGCCGGAGGATTAGAGGCATTTTTAGAACTGAACAACAAAGCCAAGCTATATATGCATAAGCTTGCAAAGGAGCGAGGACATTTTGCAACAGAAAATGTTGGCTGGCGAAACATTGGTATTGATAAGTCAATTATAGATAAATATGGCCACAGAATAATTTTGACTGATTCAACATTTGAAATTGACGATGAGCTTTTCCTCTTTTCTGATATTAAAACCAGCAGCTTCCTTTCCGGCTCAAACAGCAGCCTTTTTGAAGAAAAAGATGGCGAATATTACACCGACCCCTTTAATCACGAACAAAACCTTATAATTAATTATGAGGGCAAATATTATCTCATCGCAGGATGCGCCCACAGGGGCATTTATAACATCATTTCAAGAGCCAATGAGCTTTGCGGCGAAATGCCCAGCTACGTGGTATCCGGTTTTCATCTGACAAATCCCGGACTTGGCATCGATTTGCCCGAGGACTTTGTTCGCAGCCTTGGAAAAGAACTTAAAAATTTCCCCTGCAAATACTTCACAGGTCACTGTACGGGAAAAAATCCTTATTCATGGCTGAAGGATGAATTAGAAAATTCCATTGACTATCTACATGCAGGCAAAAGCATCAGTATATAACACGGCTTTTATTCTAAGAGCAATTTTCGCGCTATATGCCGCTTTTATCTGTTTTTCCTAAGATAACGAATCGAAGTCCAAATACGTTTTATGGCGCAAAAACGCCTTCAAAACAAAAGAGTTCTTCTCCCCTGCTCCGGCAAGGGAAAAGAACTCTTTTTATTTACTGAATTTCCTTATACATTGCGGATGCATCAGCCTTGTTTGCGTGCTCATTAATCTCGGTTACTTCAACCTTAAGAGTACGCTGACCGAATGCAATTTCAATAACATCGCCAACTTTAACCTGATAGCTGGCCTTTACCTGACGTCCGTTAACACAGATACGCTCACCGTCGCAGGCTTCGTTGGCAACAGTGCGCCTTTTTATAAGACGGGAAACCTTTAAATATTTATCAATTCTCATCTAAACTCTCCTGACACAAATAAGGATTTTGAAAAAGCGGCATGGTTATACCCACGCCGCTTTAATTATATTAACTTACTTGGAGATGGCGTCCTTCAGAGC
>JAFYUG010000252.1 GCA_017558545.1 Oscillospiraceae bacterium
GCAACGGACGCAGCAGCTTTTATGTTATTGCCGCCTGCGCAGCCTCCGCCATGATGCTGGTGCAGCTGGCTCTCAACTGCTTCGGCTGCGTGGATATTCTGCCCTTCACCGGCGTCACCTTCCCCTTCGTCAGCAAGGGCGGCTCCAGCCTTATCTCCTGCTGGGCGCTATTGGCCTTTATCAAGGCGGCGGACACGCGTATGAACGCCAGTTTTTCCGTTAAACGCTCTTACAGCCGCAAGTATGCCCCCGTTGTGGAACATTATGAGGCCATGAGCCACGAAGCTCCTCCCCCTCAGAGCAAGGAAGATGTTGTTCCTCCCGTGCAGCAGTCCCATCAGGAATATTACGATTATGAATATGATTATCTTTATGATTATGAAGAGGGGGCAGAGCAATGAAAAAGGTTAAAAATCGCGCCTTCTCCGCCCTTATCATAGCTTTCGCCGTTATAATCGGCATGGGCTTATATGTCTACCGCTACGCCACCCAAGGCGAAATGTGGGCAACCTTCACCGCCGACAGCCAAATCGTCACCAACGAAGGCAAGCTTATCTCCGGCACAGTTTTGGACAGAAACGGCCTTGTCCTTGCCAAGGCGGAAAACAGCAAGCAGGACTATAACTCCGATCCCCTTATCAGAACTTCCGTTCTCCACGCCGTTGGCGATTTCCCCGGAAATATCGGCACCGGCGCTCTCACGGCCTTTGCCGACCATCTTTCCGGCTATAACCCCGTAACCGGTATCACCGGCGAGGGCGGCACTGTTCAGCTTACCATTGACGCAAAAATCAACGCCGTTGCCTACGAGGCTATGGCCGGACGCCCCGGCGCCGTGCTTGTAAGCAACTATGAAACCGGCGAAATTATCTGCATGCTCTCCACCCCCAGCTATGACCCCACCGTGGGCTTCGATGTGGAGGACATTGCATACGCAGGCGCTTATCTAAACCGCGCCATCTCCTCTGCCTTCACCCCCGGCTCTGTATTCAAGCTCGTTACGGTTGCCGCCGCATTGGAGCAGATTGACGATATTTATGAGCGCAGATTTTACTGCGAGGGCAAGACTTATGTAAACGGAGCAGAAATAAACTGCACCGGAACGCACGGAGAGCAGACCATAGAAGAGGCTCTTGCCAACTCCTGCAACTGCGCCTTTGCAGAGCTGAGCCTTATTCTCGGCGGCGAAACTCTCGCCCAGTATGCGGAGGCTTTTGGCTTCACAAGTTCCCATTCCCTCAACGGCATAGACACCAAGAAGGGCAACTTTGAGGCCTACACCCGTGGCAGCGCAGGCCTTGCCTGGTCCGGCATAGGACAGGCCACCGACCTTGTCTGCCCTGACAGTATGCTCCGCTTCACCGCAGCCATTGCCAACGGCGGCACCGCCGTTGAAGGCAGCATTCTCCTTGGTGAAACCGGAAAAATGAGCACCCTTCTCTCCCCCGACACCGCCGAGGCCTTGGGAGATATGATGAGCTATAATGTTTATGCATCCTACGGCACATGGCTCTTCCCCGGCCTTGAAATGTGCGCCAAATCCGGCACCGCCGAGGTTGGCAACGGCACAAGCCACTCCTGGTTCACCGGCTACATCACCAACGAAGGCAGCCCCTATGCTTTCACCGTTGTTATCGAAGGTGGCGGCGGCGGACTTGCCAACGCAGGCAGCGTGGCCAATTCCGTGTTGCAGGCGCTGGTTAATGGTTAACATAATTCAAACTCTATTCAACGGAGTGACAGAAAAATGATAGATATTTCCATAAAGGAACTAAAAAAAGCATATGACGACGGAATAAACATTTTAGACGGCCTTTCCTTTGACGTGCAGGCTGGAGAGCATATAGGCATTCTTGGCCGCAACGGCTGCGGAAAGACCACCCTTTTCCGCATTCTCTCCGGAGAAATTCACCACGACGATGGCGATATTTTCCTTGCAAACGGAAAGCGCATGGGTCTTATTTCTCAGATACCCGTTTATCCCGCCCATTACACCACCGAGGACGTTTTGAAAACCGCCCACGAGCGGGTTTACGCCATAGGCCGCCGCATTGATGAGCTCACCCGCCTCATGGAAAAGGACTCCGGCGACGATATTATGCGCGAATATGACCGCCTCACCGCGGATTTTGAGCGCCTCGGCGGCTATGACACGGAGTTTGAACGCAGCCGCGTTGCCAACGGCCTGGACATTCCCCCCGCCATGAGAGCGCGCCTTTTCAGCCAGCTTTCCGGCGGCGAAAAGACCCGCGTTAACCTTGCCCGACTCATCCTTGAGGACACGGATATTCTCCTTTTGGACGAGCCCACCAACCATCTTGACCTTCATGCCACCGAATGGCTCGAAAATTATGTCAACCATTTCCGCGGCACAGTTCTGGCCATCAGCCATGACCGCTGGTTCCTCGATACCATTGCCCAGCGCTGCATAGAGATAGTGGACGGCAAGGCGGAGTTTTATTCCGGCAATTATAGCTTCTTCGTTGAGGAAAAGCAGCGCCGCTTTGACGAGATGATGAAGAAGTATGAAAAGGATCAGGCCAAGATAAAGCAGCTTACCAAGGCTGCCGAGCAGATGCATCTTTGGGCATTCATGGGTATGGATAAGCTCCATAAGAGAGCCTTTTCCATGGAAAAGCGCATAGAAAAGCTCCAAAGCTCCCCCAAGCCCAAAACCGCCAAGAAGCTCAACGCCAAGTTCACCTCCAAGGAGTTTTACGGCGACGAGGTACTGCTTATTGACGGCGTTAGCAAGGCTTTTGGCGAAAAGACACTTTTCACGGATTTGGAGCTGCTTATTGAAGGCAAGGAGCGCATTGCTCTTATTGGTGATAACGGCACGGGCAAGTCCACCTTCATCAAGCTCATTATGGGCGAGGAGGCCGCAGACAGCGGCCATATCCGCAAAGGCCCCACCGTTAAAAGCGCCTATCTCCCCCAGATTATCCATTTTGACTATCCCCAGCGCAGCTTGTATGACACCATGATTTATGATTGCGGCTGCTCTCCTCAGGAGGCCCGCGACCGCCTTGGCCATTTCCTCTTCTCCGGCGAGGATGTTTTCAAAACTGTTGGCACTCTCTCCGGCGGCGAGCAGAGCCGTCTGCGTCTATGCATGCTCATGCGCGGCGATATAAACTTCCTCATTCTCGACGAGCCCACCAACCATCTGGACATAGCCTCCCGAGAGTGGATAGAGGCGGCCATCATGGATTATGAGGAGGCATTGCTCTTCGTAAGCCACGACCGCTGGTTTATTGAAAAGTTTGCCACACGCATTTGGGAGCTGAGAGACGGGAAGATTTTGGATTACCGCGGCACATTCTCCGAGTTCCGCGAGTTCAAAGCCCGCCAGCAGGCCATCCAGCAGGCGGCTGCAAGAAAAGAGCCTCCCAAGAAGGAGGCCGCTCCCAAAAAGAAGAATAATCAGAACACGGAAAAGCGCATTGCCCGAATCGAAAAGGACATTGCCAAGCTGGAAGAGGCCATAGCCGAAAAGGATGCCCTTTGCGAGGAGTATGCCAGCGACTATCAGAAGCTTATGGAAATAGGTGCGGAAAAAGAGGCTTTGGAGGCTCAGCTTGAAGAGCTATTCGAGCTTTGGGAGGAGCTTAGCTCATGAAAAAAGGATTTATCATAAGTGCTCTCGCCATCTTTGCCGTGGCGCTGTTTCTCCGCTTCGCCCTCGTCGGCTACTCGTTCCTGGCCTATTGCCTTATGTGCGCCGCAGCAGTTGTGCTCATTTACGGCTTTCTCATTTGGAAGAAGCTGAAGGCGCTTATTATCATACTTACCATATTGCTCATTTTGGGCTTTGCCCTGTTCCTCGTTATGGAGATTCCCGTTATTATAGACTCCTTCGGGGATAAGGATGTGGACGCCGACTATATCATAGTTCTTGGCGCGGGAGTTCGGGGCAGCGTGCCTTCCCTTTCCATGATTAACCGCATGACCCCCACCATTGAGTATATGGAAAGTCACCCTGATTGCATCGCCATTCTCACCGGCGGTCAGGGCGAGGACGAGGATTTAAGCGAGGCCTTGGCCATGTATAATTACCTCACCGAGAGGGGTATTGACCCTCAGAGGCTTATTATGGAAGATAAGGCCACCTCCACCGAGGAAAATCTGAAATTCTCCTTTGATATTATTGGAGATGAGCTCGCCGAGGCCACCATCGGCGTTGTCAGCAGCGAATACCACCTTCATAGAGCCAAGACCATGGCCAAGATGCTGGGTGTCGAAGTCTACGGCATCCCCGGCCGCACAAGCTACCCCGTGCTGATGATAAACTATTTCATCCGCGAGGCCTTCGGCATGGTGCATCTGAAGGTGTACGGAATTTGAATACTTTAGCCTCCCCAATATGGGGAGGCTGTTGTTTTTTAATGGCGCGCCGAGGTCGACGCGCCGTGTGTGAGGGGTACGGATTGCCACGTCGCCTTGCGGCTCCTCGCAATGACAAGGTGATTTATTTATAGGGGTGCCCCCATGTGTGCGCCCCTTCGATAGGATTGAGAGCCTTCTGCATTCATCGTAGGGCGCTCCTGCCCACAGCCCGCCGCATCAGAGATACGCTCCACTCGCTACGCTCGGTCGGTATGACATACTAATTAATATTTCC
>JAFYUG010000253.1 GCA_017558545.1 Oscillospiraceae bacterium
AGGCAGGCCTGACGGAGATCTTCATAGCCTTCCCAGTTGGCGTTGATGGCGTCCATGATTTCGTCCATGGTGACCTTTTCATCATCAAATACCAGCTTCTTGATGGCTGCAAGGCTGTCGGCTGCGTCAACAAGTCCGCGGCTGCCGAACCAGCAGGTGCGGCCTTCGGGATAGCGTGCGCCGCCTTCCTTGGGAGTGAGACCTTCGCGGATGCAGTCTTCATACTGCATTGCAACGCGCAATCCGCTCATGGGGCCATCGGTGATTTCGGTGGCAAGGCCAAGGGTCTTGATACGCATGAGAATGGGGCAGAAGTAGCGCAGCTGCTCGTAGAATGCGTTCTTGATGTCCTCTATACTGGTGAACTTGCGGGCGTCGCCGGTGTGGGGGCCAATCTGCTTCTTGATGCGGGGATCAAAGCCGTCGAAGAGGGCAAGCTCGAATACCTTGGTCTGGTTGATGTTGTGGCCGCCGCCAACGTGTTCCATGCAGGCCAGATGGTAGCCAAGGCAGCCGCTGGCATCCCAATCGCAGGCGTCAACAAGGGGAACGCCGCGGTCGAAGTAGCGCTGAGTGCCTTCTGCATCGTTGAGGAAGGCGGGGTTGCCGCCGCCGAAGCGGACGTTGCAGTCGATGGCGTGCATGAGGAAGTCCTCGGGCATCTTGTCGCTTACGCGGACATAGATGGCGGGCTCGGAGAGCTTAATCTGAGCCATGGCTTCAAGAATCAGCCAGCTGAGCTCGTTGGTGAGCTCTTCGCCCTTCTCGTTTACGCCGCAGAGGGTGATGTTGGGGAGCAGAGAGCCGGGAGCGGCGCGCTGCTCGCGGGGAATGGTAACGAGGTTTTCAACCTCGCGGATCTTCAGCCACAGAGCGCCGAGGAGCTCGCCGGCATCCTGAAGGGTAATCTTGCCCTCGTCGTAATCCTTCTTGAAGTAGGGATAGAGGAGCTGGTCAAGGCGGCCAACGTTAACTTCGGGACGGTCGGAGCTTTCCTTCCAGCATACAAGGTGGTAAAGACGGATGCACTGAACAGCCTCGAAGAAGGTGCGGGGCTCATAGCCGGGGCAGCGCTCGCAGGCTTCGGCAATGCGGATAAGCTCGGCCTTGCGGGTTTCATCGGTGCACTCGGATGCCTGTCTGCGGGCTTCATCAGCCCAGCGCTTAGCATACTTAATGAAGGCTTCGCAGGAAACAATGCAGGCTTCCAGCAGCCAGTATTTGCGGAGGAACTGAGCGGAGCCATGGCTGTGTTCATTGTCGCCATAGGTCATCATGCGCTCTTTTTCTTTCTTGCAAAGGTCAATGATGTAATAAAGGCCGTTCTTGATGCACTTTCTGCTGACCTGTGCACCGCCGCCGCCGTAGGCGCTGTAGTTCTGGAAAAGGCCGCGGTCCATAATTTCACGAACGCCGCGTCCCTCGAATACCATGGCGTGGTCGAAGAGCAGGTCGAAAACATCGGTGCCCATGTCGTATTCATAGGCCTTGTTAACGGTGGAAACCTTGGGCATATGCTCAATCCAGTAGGCGGCGTCGGCCTTCAGAGCTTCCATATCCTCGGGTGTGATGTTGGTGGAGCCGGTGTCGGAGGTCTTGCGGTCGAACTTGCCGCGCTCGCACATTTTCATAATCTCTCTGGGCTTCATGGCGCAGAGAGTGCCGTTGCCGCGGATGAACTTGGTGAGAGAACCTGCAAGCAGCTCGCCTTCGCGGAGAAGGAGGGGGCATTCCAGCAGTCTCTTTTCAAGAGCCTTTGCCCAACGTATATCGGTGGGGAGACCTTCGGTCTCCTTCCAGGATTCGGTGAAAAGAATGGTATCGTCAACGTAAACCTGGGGCTCGGCGGCCTCCCATTCGGCTTTCAGTTTCTGAAGGCGGGGGGTGAGGATCTGAACACTGTGAATGGCATTAGGATCAACTTTTACGGACATAGATTTGTACCTTCTTTCTTTAGATTAGGGGAACGCGGATATATAAATTTTAATTAATAAACGGATTTAATATATAAGCATAATAGTATAATTGGAAAAATTAAAGGTGATGATGTAAAAATATGCAGAAATTATAAGAGAACATTGTCAATTTCCACATCAAATGATATAATTAACTCAGCAAAATTATTGATTACTCACATAAAAGGAATAGCGAAAGGAGCAAGTTATGAAAATAGTCAACAACTGCGAAGGCGAGTACGGCAAGTACATAATGCAGGAACTCAAGCTGCCCCCTTTTCACGCAACTCCCAAGGCCAGAGCTGACGCCGAGGCCAGAGGTCAGAAGCCCGTTCATTGGATGGACAACAACAATATGCCGGGAAGCATACAGATAAACTCCAGTTGGTATTTCACCGAAGACCGCGAATATCAGCTGGGACCCACTGCTCTTTCCAAGTGGCAGCCCCATGTTCATGATGTGGACGAAATAGTTTGCTTCTATGGCTCCGACCCCGATAACCGCTTCGAGCTGAATGCGGAAATCGAGATGGTCATCGGTGATGAACACCATATCCTCACCAAGAGCTCCATGATTTATCTCCCTGCCGGAGTTTATCATTCCAGACCTCTTATAAACCGCATCGATAAACCGGTTTTCCACTTCTCTCTCGTCCTCGGCTCCGATTATAGCTTCACCGCCGCCGACGGCAGCACCTTCGAAGAAGAGGATAGATAAATTAAATATCTTCATTTCCAAAGCATAGAGCGGATTTCGCTCTATGCTTTTTTGAGCAAAAATTGCTCAAAAAAGATTGATTTTAATGTGCAAGGGGCCTTTGCCCCCTACACACGCCCCCGCTGCTCAATCTCATAAGATAGCAGCATGGGTTTTGGTCGGGATGAGCATAGAGCGGATTTCGCTCTATGCTTTTTTGTTCCCAAATCTCTTGCGGTAGAAGATGAAGGCCACAATCATGGCTATGCATTCGCTGACAGGCTGGATGAAGGCCAGACCAACAAGGGGAAGGAAGGAGCCAACAATAAGCATGAGGGGAATGTCCACAGCGCCCTTTCGCATAAGGGAAATGGTGCTGCTTTCCTTGATGCCGCCAACGGACTGGAACATGGTGACCATCAAAAAGGCAACGGCCATGAGGGGAGTGGAAACGCACATGATGCGGAGAAGAGGTGCGCCCATAGAAATGGTGGTGGCGTCCTCAATGAAGAAGCCTATAAGCTGGGCGGGGATAAGCTCGAAGAGCAGCACGCAGGCAAAGGAGAAGCTCAGCGCCATAATCATGGTGCAGCGGAGCACCTTTTTCATGCGGCCGTGGTTTCCTGCGGAGTAGTTATAACCCAAAAGGGGAACTATGCCCTGCGAGAAGCCTATGGTTACGCTCATGGGGATTTGGTCAAGCTTTTTGGCTATGCCCATGGCGGCAATGGCCGTGCCGCCGAAAGCGCCAACAAGGTGGTTGAGCACCGCATTGGAAACGGAGGCCAAAAGGGTCTGGAGCATACCGGGCAGGCCCGCCCCCATAACTCCAAGGGAGATTTCCTTGCTGAAGGAAAGGGCGCGGCCCTGGAAGAAGGTGGACTTTCTGCGGAGAATGTATACGGCGAAAAATACAAGGGTGAAGATGTTGGAGAGGAAGGTTGCAATGGCGGCGCCGCTTATGCCAAGGCCGAAGCCGAAGTCATACATAAGTATGGGGTCCAGTATGAGATTGAGTATGCCGCCACCTGCCAGCACATAGCCGGAGAGCTTTGCAGCGCCGTTGGCGCGGACAAAATGGGACATAACAAGGCTCATCATGCTGGGCACAGCGCCGAGGATGAATACCCAAAGGATGTATTTATAGGCGTGGGGAGCGGTGTCGGCGTCGGCGCCGAGAATGCTGAGAAGTGCATTGGGGAAAATTGCAGCCAAAACCGCCACAAAAAGGGAGAGAAGGAAGGCGGCTATAAGGCTGAAGGAAGCTATCTGGCCGGCTCTTTCGATTTCATTTTTGCCCATGGCACGGGAATACATGCTGGCTCCGCCTATGCCGAAGAGGTTGGAAAGGGCGGTTATCATAAGGGCTGCGGGAGCGGCAATGGAAACGGCGGCCACCTGCAATGGGTCACCCAAGCGGCCTATGAAAAAAGTGTCGGCAGTGTTGTAGATAAGGGATATAAGCTGGCTTATAACTGTGGGGCCGGCCATGGCCAGCACCGCAGAGGGCACAGCCATGTTCTCATATATCTCTTTTCTTTTAGCTTTCTCGTCCATGAATTATACCTCGGCAAGATATTTCATAACAATGCGGAATGCTGCGGCGGGGTCTTCCGTGGAAAGAAGGCCTATGGCGTAGAGAATATATTTGCTGTCTATAAAAATCTTAGGCTCTTTGGGCTTCAAAACTCCGTTTTCCGCGGCATTGGCGATAGCCCCTTCCAAAACAAATCGGGGATTGGAGGAATAGGAAAGGGGGCCTCCGCCGCCTATAACATACTTCACGTCCCCCAAATCCTTGCCCTTTTGGCGGAAGGAAATGCCGTGGGGGGTAAGCTCCGTTATAAGAGTGCCCACATGGCGGGTGACGGCTGTGCTCACCGCAAGGCGGGTGAGAAGGAGCTGGCTTTCCCTGTTGTCCTCTCCGGGCACGCTCAGAGTGGCGCGCAGGGCGGAGAGCACCTCCTCGGCGCTGCCGCCAAGGTCAAGCCGCTTGTCGGAAGCAAGCCGGGCAAGGGTGTCAAGGTTATGGAACAGTCCCAAATCGCCTTCCACGGTGCGCTTGGCATAGGGCTCCGTGATACCCACGGTTTCAACGCCGTCCTGAGTGGGTCTGCCGTCGGCCACGGAGTAAACATCGGTGGTGGCGCCGCCAACGTCAACCAGCAGCAGCTCTCCAAGGCCGTAGCCCGTGCCGGGAACGCCATTGGCTATAAGCTGCACCGCCTCGAAAACGGCAGAGGGAGTGGGCATTTTCACGCCCTTTATTCTGTCGCCCACGGCGGAAATGCCCTTGGCCTCGGTGATGTGGGATATGAATATTTCGCGGATAAGGCCGTTGACGGGGGCAAGATTGAGCTTGCCCAAGGTGGGCATAACGTTGTCCGTATAGAAAACGCTGTGGCCGCTGCCTTCAAAGGCGGCCTTTATTGCATCCGTTGCCCTGGCGTTGCCTGCCACAACTATATGGGATGCGCAGCCGGGTCGGGCTGCAAGGGACTGGGCATTTTTTATGATAACCTTCTCGTTGCCGCCGTCCGTGCCGCCGGTGAGAAGGATAATATCCGGTTTCAAAGCGCAGATTTCGTCCAGCTCGAAGCGGGAAAGCTCAAAGGAATATTCGCCTATAACCTTCGCGCCTGCGCCAAGGGCGGCCAATCTGCCCGCCTCGGTGGTGTAGGAGGGGACAAGACCTATGCAAAGCATTCTGAGTCCTCCGGCGGCGCTGGAGCAGGCCACGGTGGAGGAGATGGTCTCCTCGTCAAGGTCTATAAGCTCCGCCATTTGGGCAAAGGCATTTTCAAGGCCTATATTTATGTCGCTTTCAACGGTGGAGGGGGCTTGAACTCTTGCGGCGAGGGTCTCTTTTTCCATGTCGAAGGCCACAAGTTTTGTAAAAGTGCTGCCGAAATCGGCAAAAAGTTTGTATTTGCTCATGGTGGGATGCCTCGTTATGTATGTCAGGACACTTGAGGTGTCGCAGTTTGCGATCTTGATAAAATTAGGGCATCCTGAGCTGCTTATTGCAGCTCAGGATGTTTTTCGTCATCTCATAAGAGATACAATAATGCTTTTTTACTTCATAAGGCTGGGCAGCCAGGTTGCAATTTCGGGAAGCACAGACATGAGCATGGCCATTACCACATAGGAAATTACAAACGGCAGCGAGCCTTTGAATACCTTCATCAGCGGCACTCCTTCGCATACACCCGATACTATGTAGCAAGCGGAGCCAACGGGAGGAGTGATTGCGCCGAGGCCGGAGATAACAACCATGTAGCAGCCGAACCACACGGGGTCATAACCTATGGCCTTGATGATGGGGAGGAAGATGGGGGTGGTCAGCAGCATCAGAGGCATGGTGTCGATGAAGCAGCCGAGAACCAGATAGATGAGGGTGATAACCAGCATGATGACGATAACATGAACATCCATGCCGGTGACAAGACGTCCCAGAGCGGCGGGAATCTTGGTGAGGGTGATGAACTTATTGAATACGTTTGCGCCGGCCAGGATGCAGTAAATCATACCGGTCATAACAAGGGTATTCTTGATAGCGCGGCCAATGGCCTTGAGGGTAAAGCGCTTGAAGAGGATGGAGATGAGAACCATGCCGAGAACGCCGACTGCACCGGCTTCGGTGGGGGTGAACCAGCCAAGGAACATGCCGGCCATGGAGATGCCGAAAACGATGATAACTTCAATGAGACCGCCCTTGCGGATGGCAATGAGCTTTTCCTTGAAGGAAACCTTGGCGCTGGTGGGAGCCAGGTCGGGCTTAATGGCGCACCAGATCCAGATGCTGATGATGAAGATGAACATCAGAACGATACCGGTGGAAAGACCGCCGATGAGAAGTCTGGAAATGGAGGTTTCGGCGATGATGCCGTAGTTAATGAGAGCCATGCTGGGGGGGATGAGAATTGCAAGGCAGGAGCCTGCGGAAATGCAGCCGGTGGAGAGGGTGTCGGCATAGCCGAAACGCTTCATCTGAGGATAGGCAACGCGGCTCATCATAGCGGCGGTTGCTGCCTGAGATCCGCAGATGGCGCCGAAGAGGGCGCAGACTATCTGAGTTGCATTGGCAAGACCGCCCTTACGGTGGCCGATGAGCTTCTGGAAGCAGGTGTAAAGGTCGTTGCCTATGCCCGTTTCTGTGGCCAGGTCACCCATTAGCATAAACACCGGTGCAACGGAGAGGGTGTAGCTTGTGAAGGTGCTGTAAATGGTGTCGGAGGCCATGCCGAAGGCGCTCATGGGCTGGCGCAGCAGGAACATACTGCCGAAAATACCAACTATTAGCATGGAGAGAGCAACGGGAATGCCGGAGAAGATAAGGAGAAGGAACACAAAAAGTCCAATAATACCAATGATGATGGGAGTGGTCATTCTTCGGCACCTCCTTCAGTTTTTTTGCAGGAATCTGTAATAAAGAAGAAAGCCTGAGCCAGGAAGGCAATGGCGGTGAGGCCAACGCCTATGCCCATTATGGTATACATGATGGTGATGGGCAGATGCAGAATGTCGGAAACGCGCTCAGCTACGCCGCCAAGGCTCTTGAAAAGCAGAACGGACATAATTCCGAAAAGCACGGCGCTGATGAAGCGGCCAAAGGCGTAGAGTATGCCTCTTGCCCTGGGAGGAATTTTGTCGGTGAATACGGTGACATAGATGTGCTTATCTTCAAAGCAGGTTCTTGCCATTATCAAAACGGCTATGGCCATTATGCAATACTGAACAAGCTCAACAGTACCCTTGATGGGAGCGGTGAAAAGAGTGCGGGTCAATACGTTCGCAACAACCAGCAAAATGGTCAGTACCATAAGAATGCCGCATAGCCATGTTATTATCAAAGTAACTTTATCAAGTAATTTACGAATCATAGCGATGCTCCGATCTAAAAAGAAAAATCATATATATAATCATAACATAGCGGCTTGGAGCCGCTATGTTATGAATTGGTTTAACTTATTCCGAAATTATAGGGAAGGTAAGCTATATGTTTTTCTTACTTGGTGTGCTCGCGCAGCCATGCCAGAGCGCCGGTGCCGTCGAGGCCGGCAGCGTCAAGCTCGGCAGCCTTCTCGTCCTGGAGAGGAATGAGGAGCTCGGTGAACTGAGCGATTTCTTCTGCGTTCAGCTCATAAACGGTGTACTCGGGGAAGTTGGCCTCGAGGTAAGACATAACGTTCTGGTGGTTCCACTCGTTGTACTCAGCGAACTTAGCCTGGAACTCGGCGCAAACTTCGTCGATGATGGCCTTGTCGTAGTCGTTCATGGAATCATAGAGTTCCTTGCTCATCCAAACGGTGTTCTCGGTGTTCATGAAGGGAGCAATGGTGAGGCAGTCGGTAACTTCGCCGTAGTTGAAGGTGATGATGGAGCCAAGACCTGCGATGGAGCCATCGATAACGTTCAGACGGAGAGCTTCGAAAACTTCGTTGGAGGGCATGCCGGTACCTGCGCCGCCGCAAGCTTCAACAAGGCGCTGGTTGGAGCCGGTGGTACGGAAGGTGAGACCTGCGAAATCAGCGGGAACCTTGATGGGCTCTTCGCCGCTCAGGTAGAAGCAGAGGGGCTCGCCGCAAAGACGTGCCATAATCTTATAGTCGTTGAGACGGCCATCGGTGAACTCAGCGTCGAAAGCTCTGAGAACTTCGGAAGCTTCGTCCAGATCGCCGAAGTAGAAGCCGGGCATGGAGAACAGCTCGGTGTAGAGGAATTCGCCAACATAGAAGCCGCAAGCGTCGAAGCCCATGTCAACGGTGCCGTTCTTGATACCGTCAAGGGTGGAGCCAACGCCGGTGAGGCCGCTGGAATAATAAACGTCAAGGGTCATGCGTCCGCCGGATTTCTCTTCAAGCAGCTGCTTGAGAACCTGCTCAACACGTATGTCGTGGTCAGAGCCTTCTGCGTCAACAGTTGCATAGGAGAAAACGTAGGTGTCGGTGGAGCCTTCGGGCTCGGCGGGAGCGGCGGGGGCTGCGGGATCTGCGGGGGCAGCAGGATCAGCAGGCGCTGCGGGAGCGGCGGGTTCAGCGGTGTTGCCGCAGGCGCAAAGAGCGAATACCATGATGAGTGCCAGTGCGAGAGCAATAAGTTTCTTCATGTTCAGTACCTCTTTCCTTTTTTTTGTTTTGTTTGGAGCTTAGGGCTTTGCGAGAATTTGGCGGCCGTATTTCAAATCTGATTTGTGTTTTTCAGATGTTATGGATGACTACAACAATTCCAACAAAGAAAGCGCCTTTTATACCTATAAAAATATACGATGTGCATAGCTATTTCAAGCGCGATTTCCTTGTCCATAGCAAATAATTAAACTTATTAGATGAAAAAACGGAAAATAATTAAACTATAATTTAATTATTTCGCTTTATTTCTTTAAATTCTGATAATGTAAAATTGCGGCCCTTTTTCCGCGGTTTTTCGATGCGCAAATCAAGGCCTTTTCTCGGCAATTTTACCCCAAAAAGAAGGCTTATGGGAGGGAATTTCAAGCCGGGAAGGGGAGGGAAAAGAGGGCTTGGAATTTGCGGGGGTTTTTCTTGCAAAAAAACACACGGTATTAGGCGAAAAATGGGCATATTAGTGCATTTGGGCAAATCTATGTATTCACTTTTATCATAAAATAGAGTTATAATGAAAACACAGTTTAATAAAAGCTTCAAACTATTACAAAAATGATTATATTTGGCGTTTTGTTTTTTATGAATATTGAAAGAAAAAGCCCATTAAGATATTCTATATGTGTAGTAGGGCGGAAACGGAAAATTTCCCCCGCGAATTATCGTATATCTCAGGCAGTGCTCTTGTGCGCGGCATAAGATCGACGCTGTCTGTACTGTTGCGTAATTAAACATATTCTAATTCAGAAAGGACACGATTACTATGTCTGTAAAAGTCGATCCCAATGCCATTCGCAGCGTACAGGTTCTCACTCCCCGTCTCCAGAAGCTGAAGGCTGAGTGGGAAGCAGCAGAGCCCCAGGTTTATGTTGATGATACCCTGCTCTTCACCGAGTCCTGGAAAGAGACCGAAGGTCTCCCCACCGATATCCGCTGGGCAAAGGCTCTTGAGAAGCGTCTGCTTGAATGCCCCCTCCTTCTCCGCGAAGGCGAGCTCCTTGCCGGTTCTCTCACCAAGTTCATCCGCGGCAACGGCACTCTCTGCGCAATGAAGCCCAAAGAAATCCTCAAGATGTGCGAGCGCGGTAAGTTCGACCGCAAGACCTCCGACACCGACTCCACCAACATCACCGATGAAGATATGGCCGCTCTGAAGGCAGATGCCGAGTACTGGATCGAGCATATGCCCAAGGTTTCCACTGTCAACAAGGCTTACGAGTATGACATGGGCTCCGATGTATTCGACCTGCTCTTCGACCATGCAATGGTATTCGAAGGACGCGGCGTTCGCGAAGTTATGGACCGCGGTCTGTTCCAGAACTACAGCGCTTACGGCGGCGGCGTTGCTCAGGTTAGCGCAAAGTGCATCAAGAACGGTCTTTACTATGTTATCGACCTCTGCAAGAAGGTCTTTGTGAGTATGTGGGCGGTAAGTATATAGCATATACTGATAAGAAACCTATTACGATGAACCCTTTCAATATAAGTAAGCAGGAGTTAAAC
>JAFYUG010000254.1 GCA_017558545.1 Oscillospiraceae bacterium
GTGGCTGCCGCCGTCAATGCCTGCGCCGCCGGTGAAGAGGCCATAGCCGTAAGCAACCTGCAAAACATCGTCCTTGGTGCCGCCTGCTGCGGTGATGGCACGGGCGCAGCAATCATACCAAAGGTCTATGTCGTGCTGAGTATAGAAAGCAACAACTCTCTTGCCGGTGGTGCCGGAAGTGGAGTGGATGCGAACGCAATCGCTGAGAGGAGCACCCATAAGTCCGTAGGGATAGGCGTCGCGAAGGTCAGCCTTGGTTATAAAGGGAAGCTTGTGCAAATCGGCAATGCCCTTGATATCGTCGGGGCAAACGCCCTTTTCTTCCATCTTCTTGCGGTAGTAAGGAACATTGTTCCAAACATGGTTGACCTGCTTTACGAGGCGCTCATTCTGCATGGCGGTGAGCTCTTCGCGGGAAGCGCACTCGATTTCGGGCTGATAATAACGTTCCATGGTTCTCTGTCTCCTTTGGGGAATTTGCTTAAATGTTTGCTTAATTAAGTTGTGCTTATTATAAGCCAAGAAAACAGGAATTGCAAATTCTTTATTTCCATGATAATATAAGAAAAACTTATAATGCTCGGAGATAAAGCCATGAATTTAAACCAGCTTCGATACTTTGTAACCTTGGCGGAAACGGAAAGCTTCACCAAAGCCGCCGTTGCACACTATATATCCCAAACGGCTATAACCCAGCAAATCCGCGCCTTGGAGGAGTCTGTGGGCGCTAAGCTTGTAAACCGCGATAGCCGTCCCGTGTCCTTGACCTCCGCAGGCAGAGTATTTCTTAAAGAGGCAAGGGAAATCCTCGAGCGCATGGATAATGCCCTTTGGCGCACCCGCGAAGCCTCCACCGGCTTGGAAGGCAATCTCAGAATTGGCTATACCAAGGGCTATGAACATAGCGATATTGCCAAGCACCTCCGCAACTTTCATAGAGCCTATCCCAACGTCCTTTTAAGCTGCTACCGCTGCGATACGGATATGCTGGCGGCAGGCCTTGTGAACGGCGAATATGATATTATCTTCACTTGGGACTCCACCAACATCCGTCAGGAGGAGAACTTGGAGCTGCGCCTATTCGAAAATGTACCTCTGAAGGTCGCGCTCTACGCCAATCACCCCTTGGCAAGAAGAAAAGAGCTTACCCGAAAGGACCTAAAGCAGGAGAATATTCTCTTCATGTCTCCCTCCGGCACCGGCGATAGCTTTGGCGATGCCTACTATATCCAGCTTTATCAGCAGGCCGGTTATCAGCCCAAAATTCTCATTCGCTCCAGCGATATGGAAAGCATCCTCATGATGGTGGCCGCCGAGGAGGGCATATCCATAGTGCCCGAATATACCCACCCTTGGGACATAGCCATGGATAATGTTGTTTTTATACCCCTCACGGGAGAAGGGGAGAGGGAAGAAATTCTCGTAGCCTGGCGCAAAAATGACGATAACCCCGCCTTGCAGCACTTCTTGGATAAGCTTGAAAGCGAAGGCTGAATAAAAAAACGCAGACCTGCCAATGTTCGTCAGGTCTGCGTTTTTATTATCTTCATATAGCTCTGCCCATGGCAAAAGCCTTTTTGTTAAGCTCAAGGAACTTGGCGGGGACAACGGCCTCAAGAGCCTTCATCCATGCCTCTTCGGGCAGGTCGAAATAGGTGGAAAGGCGTCCCATCAAAACGATGTTAACGGCCTTAACATTTCCTGCCTCCTGAGCGAGGCTGAGGCAATCGAGAGCGTCAACCTTAATGCCAAGAGCGGACATTTTTTCCACAAGGTTTTCGGGATACTGAGCAGCGCCGGTGATAACGGGCATAGGCTCAATTTTTTGGGTGTTGGTAACAAGCTGACCGTCGGGAGCAAGGTAGCTCAGCCATCTTGCAGCCTCAAGAAGCTCGAAGGAAACGATGTAATCGGCCTCGCCCTCGTCAATAACGGGGGATGCAACACTGTCGCCATAGCGAACATAGGTAACAACGCTGCCGCCGCGCTGGCTCATGCCGTGAACTTCGCTTACCTTAACATCATAGCCTTCCTGAATGAGAAGCTGACCAAGGAGCTTGCTGGCAAGGAGAGA
>JAFYUG010000255.1 GCA_017558545.1 Oscillospiraceae bacterium
CACTTCAAAGTGGAGATGGGGGCCGGTGGACCAACCGGTGGAGCCAACGTAGCCAAGGGTTTCTCCTCTGCTTACGCTCTGACCAACGCTAACAGCCATGGAGCTCATATGAGCATAAAGGGTGGAGTTGCCGTCAGCATGATAGACAACAACATAGTAGCCATAAGAAGAGCTATATTCTGCAATGCCGACAGTACCGGACTGGGCGGCGCCGATAGTTGCGCCGGAGTTTGCTGCAATGTCAACACCTGCATGATACTTGGTGGTGCCAAATATGGGGTGGACACGGTAGCCAAAGCAGCTGGTTATGTAAGTGCTGGACTGGGTGGGCCAGTAGTAACCGCCGCCGGTGTTGGTGCCAACGGAAGGCTGGGTGCTCTGGTTGGCATTGGGTCTCTGCTGCTGTGCGGCCTGCTGGTTCTGCTGCTGCTGAGCCTGCTGCTGCTGAATTATTGCCTGCTGGCGCTGCCACTCGGCAAGTTCTTCGCGCTTCTGCTCGATTTTGGCATTGACCTCAACTTCGAGAAGCTGGTTTTCATAGTAGGCATCGGTGTAAGCCTCAAGATCCTCTTCAAGCTCCTGAATCATAACATAGGCGCTTTCGATTTCACCTTCAAGCCTTTCCTTCTCTTCCAGCAGTTCGCTCTTTTTTTCCTGCTGTCGAGCCTGAATGCCTTCATACTCGGCCTTTACTTCCTCAACAAACTCTCTGGCGGCAACATACTCAGCCTCCAGATTCTGGTCATGGAGCATGATGTCCATGATATCATCAAGGCGACCAAGCATTTCGGAAATGCTTCCGGCCTTAAGAACATAGGAAAGATAGGACCAGTTGCTGTTTTCTTCCATTGCGCGAACGCGTCCGCAGTAAATATCAAACTGCTTTTCTTCGGCGGCAATGGCCTCAGCCAGCTCGGTTTCCTTGTCGGAAATCATCTGATCATAGAGAGCAATCTGCTCGTTTATGATTTCAATCTCCTGACGATTGAGCTCGTTCTGCTTATCGAGAGCTTCCTTACGCTCGATCACAGAGGCTTTTTCGCTCTTGAGCGCATCCATCTGCTCAATAACAAGCTGCTGCTGGTCACGAATGGACTGGCGCTCGTCTTCAAGGGCGTCAATATCAGCCTGGCTGATAGCGCCGGCGGTCATGCTGCCAACGCCAACCATAAGAAGACCGAACACAAGCACAACAGCAAGTATAAGGCAGACTATGCGGACAAACTTTTTATTAGACATAAATTTCTCCTTAGGGCTTATATCTTGAGATAATTTCTAATGGCTACGCTGCTTCCGAAGACGCCAACAAGGAGGCCGATGCCAAGGAAGATGGCAAGCATGGGAATAAGAAGTATCTCAAAGGCTACCACATTGACTATGCCGCCAATAATGGTTGCCATCAGTTTTTCAGTGAGCAGGCTATAGAGACCCCATTCAATGAAGAATGCAACGCCGCCACCCAGAAGGCCAAGAATCATGCCTTCCACAACAAAGGGGAAGCGAATGAAGGCGTTGCTTGCGCCAACCATCTTCATAATAGCAATCTCTTCCTTGCGGCTATAGGTTGCAAGCTTAATGGTGTTATTCATAATGAATACGCTGACAACAAAGAGTATTGCAATGATAACAAAGGAAACAAGGCTGATAATATTGCGGATGGTGATTATAGCGCGGCTGATTTCCAGCTCGGCTCCAACATCGGCAATGCCGTTGATGGCCTTGATATCCTGTGCAGTGGTCTCCACCAGGGAGAGGTCCTCAAGATGGATAACATATCTATGGCGAAGGGTGGTATCGGGCAGGTCATCGAAGCGGGTATCATCGTCATACTCAGCTTTGAAGCTCTCAAAAGCTTCCTGACGGGTTACGAAGGTAACGGAGCTGACGTTGCTTACGGCTTCAAGACGAGTGCCGATGGCCATAGCCTCTTCATCGGAAAGTTCATCCTCAACGAAGGCCAGGATTTCGTTATCCTGCTCCATATCGCTAATCATAGAGTCGATATTGAAGCTGAGGAGGGAGAAGCTGCCCATAATGATAAGGCAGGCCACAATAATGGTCACGGATGCAAAGGACATGAATCCGTGGGTGAAAATGCTTTTTATGCCCTCTTTGATGAGGTAAAAGAATCTATTAAGCTTCATATGCGTAGTACCCATCCATTCCGTCACTGACTATGCTGCCATTTTCAATGGAGATAACTCTCTTGGCAAAGGCATTAACCAGTTCCTTTTCATGAGTTACCACCAAAACGGTGGTACCCAGTTCGTTGATCTTCTGGAGCAGAAGCATAAGCTCAAGACTCTTTGCGGGGTCAAGGTTGCCGGTGGGCTCGTCTGCAATGATAAGGCGAGGACGATTTACAAGAGCTCTTGCAACTGCAACACGCTGCTGCTCACCGCCGGAAAGCTCCTGAGGCAGGCGCTTCTCGCGACCTTCAAGGCCAACAAGCTTAAGAACATAGGGCACTCTTTCGCGAATTTCCCTCTTGCTTGCGCCAACAACATGCATTGCAAATGCAACATTGTCATAAACGGTTTTATCGTCTATAAGACGGAAATCCTGGAAAATAACACCCAAAGTGCGGCGAAATTTAGGCAGTCTGCGGCGGCGGATATGGGTAAGGTCAAAGCCGTTTACACTAATCTCGCCTTCATTTGCCTTGATTTCGCCTGTGAGAAGTTTGATGATGGTGGTCTTACCGGAGCCGGAAGGGCCAACGAGAAAGACAAATTCGCCTTCATCAATATTAAGACTGAGATGATCTGTTGCCAATGTTCCGCTGGTTTTATATACCATGGAAACATCCTTCATAGATACCATAAAACATTCCTCCATTTTACAAGGATACTATACAGGCAAAAAGCATCAAAGTTGCCTCTGATGCTTGCCTAAAAATCATATTAATACTGTTTATTCTGGGAATTGAGGTATTTTTTAACCATAAGAGCAACCTTGAAAATAATTGCATGGTCAAACTCTCGGAGATCCAGACCGGTAAGCTTTTTGATCTTCTCAAGACGATAAACAAGAGTGTTTCTGTGAACGAAGAGCTTGCGGCTGGTTTCGGAAACGTTCAGGTTATTCTCGAAGAACTTGTTGATGGTGAAGAGAGTTTCATGGTCAAGACTCTCAATGGGATTCTTCTTGAATACTTCGGAGAGGAACATTTCGCAAAGGGTGGTGGGGAGCTGATAGATAATGCGGCCAAGGCCGAGATTTTCATAGTGGATGATGGAGTTATCATCGTCGAAAACCTTGCCAACTTCGATGGCAACCTGAGCTTCCTTATAACGGTCAGCCAGTTCTCTCAGATGGCGGGCGGTGGTGCCGATACCGATAACGGTCTTGATGCCCAGCTCCTTATTCATAGCAGATTCAATGTTCTCTGCAATTGCGAAAAGCTCGGGATTATCATAGTTGGGGGACATTTCCTTAATAAGGACAAGGTCGCTTTCAGAAATGGAAAGGACAAAATCTCTCTGTCTATCGGGGAAGAGGCTCTGAAGAAGCTCGATAGCGGTTACATCGCTCTTACCAACCTGACGGACAAGGAAAACAACGCGGTGAAGGTCGGCAGCAAAGTGGAGTTCCTTTGCGCGGACATAAACATCGCCGGGGAGAATATTATCGGAAATGATGTTCTTTATGAAGGTGGCCTTATCATGCTTCTCTTCATAATTGGTCTTTGCCTCGCTCATAGCAACAGCGGCAATGATGCAGACACATCTTGCAACACTATCAAGACCATTTACGAAAACAGCATAGTCAAACTGGGAGTCAACGCCGCCGAAAAGCTTATATGTACGGTTGCCAATGGTATAAATCTGATCAGGAGATTCGCCGGTAATAGCCTGAACATCATCAAGGAAGGAACCGATCATGCTCAGTTCGTTGCAGGCAACAACAAAGCCCTGATTATTGACAACACCAAAGGTGCGGTCGGTGGCATCCTTCATCTGGATTATAACACTCTGAAAAATCCTGTTGGACATGATATTATCCTCCCTAATATTCGATTTTGCATCTTGCCAAATAATAGCAGATACAAAAAATTTATATACAAATTACACTAAACCATATAATACAATAATGACAAATAAATTTCAATAGAATTTGTACACTTTTTAGACAAAAAACAAAATTTATTGTTAAATAGTTGAATTTTCGTGCATCAAATTTGTATCTTTCAACAGTGGATACAAATTTATGCTTAATTTTTAATTGATTTTGCCCATTTGGTTATTATGACAAATCCGTCATTTTACATAATTAACATAATATCATTTTCCAAAGAAAAAGACGCGGAGAGAAGCTTCTCCGCGTCTAAAATTTATTCAAAAATTTTATTAATTTCCTCTTCGGTAAGCTCTCTGAACTCACCGGGTTTAAGCTTTTCATCAAGGCTCAGACCGCCAATGCTAAGTCTGTGAAGGGCTGTAACATGCTTTCCACGAGAGGCAAACATGCGTTTTACCTGGTGATATTTGCCTTCATAAACAGTTGCAAGACCAACACTGGGGCGTTCTATACTAAGATGGGCGCTCATACACTTTGTACCGTCTGAAAGTGTTATTCCCTCTTCAAAGGCGCGGATATCACTTTCGTCCAGGATGCCCGTTACTGCTGCGCGATATACCTTGGGAACATGGCGCTTGGGAGTGATGATACTATGAGAAAAGCTGCCGTCATTGGTTATAAGGAGAAGGCCGGTTGTGTCCTTATCCAAACGGCCAACAGGGAAAAGCTCCTGTTTGCGGAGGCTTTCAGGCAAAAGATCAATAACTGTTTCCTGTCCGGCATCCTCGGTTGCAGAGAGAACGCCGTTTGGCTTATTCATCATAATATAGCGATTGCACTTATAATCTATTTTCTCACCATTAATGAAAATCTCGGAAACATCAGGGTCAACCTTGATTTCGCCATTGGGAGCTATGAAATTATCAACTCTAACCTTGCCTTTTTTGATTAAATCCTTTGCCTCTCTTCGAGAAGCAAGTCCGGAATCCGCAATGAGTTTATCAAGTCTAACAAGGGCCATAATTTATCTCCTAAATAAAGTTTATAGCTACATTGTAGCATTAATTATTACTTATTTGAATACTTTATTTTCAAAGGAGGGAAAAAATGTTTGTATATACCATTAAACTCGAAAGAAAAAAACTGATTTTTGCCGTAATAATGCTGGCATTAATTATATTCGGAATAATTATGCTTGCAGGAATACCAAAGAGTGAAACAAAGCAGCATAATCCAAGTGGAAAAATGCTTACAGAGGATAGTAGAGAGGAGTATTTATACTCTTTGGGTTGGCAGGTGGAAACACCGGCATTAAGTGTTGAAAAAGTGCTCATTCCAAA
>JAFYUG010000256.1 GCA_017558545.1 Oscillospiraceae bacterium
GCAAAGTCATACATGGGGAAGATGCACCATTTGGTACCCTGACGATGATGCTCGATATACTTAATGCGGTAGATGACGGGGTCGCGCATATTGAAGTTGCCGCTGGCAAGGTCAATCTTAGCGCGTAGGGTGTATTTACCTTCGGGGAATTCGCCGTTTCTCATACGTGCAAAGAGGTCAAGGCTCTCTTCGATGGGGCGATCTCTGTAAGGAGAGGTGGCGGGAGTGCCGATATCGCCGCGGTTGGCCTTAAACTCCTCGGGGCTAAGCTCGCAAACATAGGCAAGACCCTTGTTGATAAGCTCAACGGCGTACTCATAGTCCTTCTCAAAATAGTCGCTGCCGTAGAAGAAACGGTCTTCCCAGTCAAAGCCAAGCCAATGGATATCTTCCTGAATGGCGTCAACATATTCGGTGTCTTCCTTTGCAGGGTTGGTATCGTCCATGCGCAGGTTGCAAATGCCGCCGAATTTTTCAGCGGTACCGAAGTCTATGCAAAGAGCCTTGCAGTGGCCAATGTGAAGATAGCCATTGGGCTCAGGGGGAAAACGGGTATGAACTCTCTGACCCTCAAAACGTCCGCCGGGAGCAAGGTCCTCTTTAATAAATTCGTGAATAAAATTGCTGCTAAGTTCTTCCATTTATATCTCAACTCCATTGATATACTTAATTAACTTCGGTATTATACACCATGTTTATGTCTTTTACAAGTTTTTGTATTATCTTTTGAGAAATATATTTGACAAATTCATATCACTATGGGTATAATACAAAAGTTGATAAAGGCTTGGAAATGCAGGAGTAATCTATATCCGAAGCACAGAGAGAAAGCGTTTGGTGGAAGCTTTCGTGAGGAATGGATGAAGGTCGGCATGGAGCTTTCTCCTTGAATTAAGTAGGGGAGAACGGGATCTCCCGTTACAGAGTGATTTGAGAGCCGCATTTTTGCGGAATTCAGGTGGTACCGCGGTAAACTTATCGCCCTGAGAATATTTATTCTCGGGGCGTTTTTCATTTTTAGAAGGAGGAATTCCAAATGAGAGAATTGCCCAAAACTTATGACCCCAAAGCGGTCGAAAGCAAAATTTACGATATGTGGATGGAAGGCGGCTACTTCAAGGGTAAGATAGACCCCGATAAGAAGCCCTTCTCCATCGTTATGCCCCCTCCCAATGTCACCGGTCAGCTCCATATGGGTCACGCAATGGACTGCACTCTGCAGGACATCCTTACCCGCTATAAGAGAATGCAGGGCTATGCCGCTCTTTGGCTCCCCGGCACCGACCATGCCGGTATTGCAACCCAGATTAAAGTTGAAGAAGAGCTGCGCACCAAGGAAGGCCTTACCCGCTATGATCTTGGCCGCGAGAAGTTCCTGGAGCGCGTTTGGGAATGGAAGGAAAAATACGGCAACCGCATAGTTGAGCAGCAGAAGGTGCTGGGCACTTCCTGCGACTGGGATCGCCAGCGCTTCACCATGGACGAAGGCTGCTCCAAGGCCGTTCGCGAAGTTTTCGTTTCCCTCTATGAAAAGGGACTTATCTATAAGGGCAGCCGCATAATCAACTGGTGCCCCCAGTGCCGCACCGCACTGAGCGATGCCGAAGTTGAATTCAAGGCTCAGCCCGGCCACCTCTGGCATATAAAGTACCCCATAAAGGACTCAGAGGAATACCTCGTTGTTGCCACCACCCGACCCGAGACCATGCTTGGCGACAGCGGCGTTGCCGTTCATCCCGAGGACGAGCGCTACACCCACCTTGTTGGCAAGACCGTTATCCTGCCTCTTGTTGGCCGCGAGATCCCCGTTGTTGCTGACGATTTTGTAGAGCTGGGCTTCGGCACCGGCGCTGTTAAGCTCACTCCCTGCCATGACCCCAATGACTACGAGGCCGGTCTGCGCCATAATCTTGAGCAGATACTCGTTATCGATGAGGACGCAAAGATCATAAACGGCGGAAAATATGACGGTCTTGACCGTTATGAGGCACGCAAGGCCATTCTTGCCGACCTTGAGGAACAGGGCTTCCTGCTGAAAACCGAGGCCTATGACCACAATGTCAGCACCTGCTACCGCTGCGGAACTACCGTCGAGCCCCTTACCAGCCCCCAGTGGTTCGTGAAGATGGGCCCCCTCGCCAAGGAGGGCATACGCTCTGTCCGTGACGGTGAGACCAAGTTCGTCCCCGAGCGCTTCACCAAGAACTACATGAAC
>JAFYUG010000257.1 GCA_017558545.1 Oscillospiraceae bacterium
GCTACTACGCCGCAGCATCCATACATGAGCTTGCCGGAAAATTCAATGTGGATATGCCCATTGTAAATGCCGCTTACTCCGTTTTGTATGAAGGCATGAGCACAGCCGATGTTATCGAAAATCTCATGAACCGCAGCCGCAAGGCTGAAAGCCAGTTTATGGGTTGGGAATAAGAAAAGAAAAATAATTTAAGGAGGATAATAAAATGAGCTATTCTTCACCCTTTGCAGAGTTTGAGTATTATCTCGAAAATTTCGACTTTGAAAGCTTCGGCGAACGGTTCTTCACCGTTTTTGCCGTTATAATTCTTTCAATTCTTGGAATTGTCCTTTTGTTCACCCTTGCCAGCTACATTTTTGAATCCATTGCCTTCTGCACCATTGCAAAGCGCCGCCAGCTTAAAAATCCCTGGCTTGCATGGATACCCCTTGCCCGCTCCTGGACCATGGGCGCTATTGTGGACGAGCAGGACAGAAGAGTTATAGGCAAGGACAGACACTTCAGAATCGTTAACCTTGCGGACATCGTCATTTATTTTCTTGCCATCATCTCCACCGTTTCAAACCTAGCCACTTTCACAGACGTAATGGACAGCGTATATGATGGCTCTAACGAAATGATTTTCGCTTCTGTTTTGGGCGCGTTTGCCACTTTTTATAGCGGCATAATGTCCATTAACATGGTTGCTCTTTTGCTCTCCGCTCTGAGAATTATTGTAATCTATAAGCTCTTTGAGTCTGTAACCGACCGTCTGCCCATTCTTTTCACTCTTCTTTCTCTATTCATTCCCCTTTTCTTCACCATCAGCATTTTCTGCCTGAGAAAGAAGGGCTATGAGCCTGAAAAAGTTGTTCCCCAGATTCCCGAAGCCGTTAAAACCGGCTGGTATGACCAGGACTGATAAAGGCGGCTAATTACTATGACATATTTCCTCACCTCCTCGCCCTGCCTTTTGGGCGAAGAAAAGCTTAATAGCGCCAATGATTTTTTGGATAAGCTTAAAGCCGCTCTCCCCTCTCCCTGCTCCTGCCTTTTCATCACCTCCGACAGAGATAACCGCCCTTTCACAGAAGGTCACGGCTACGCCATAAAGCGCAGCTTTGAAAACAGCAGTTTTGAATTCACCGAATATATTCTTCTTGACGGCAGCAATGAAGCTGAGGCCAAGGAGCTTATAGCCAAGGCCGAGCTTATAGTTTTGGCAGGGGGCCATGTGCCCACGGAGCTAAGCTTTTTCCAAAAGATAAAGCTTCGTGAGCTTATAAAAGATTTCAAGGGTGTTATCCTCGGCATAAGCGCAGGCAGCATGAATAGCGCGGACATTGTTTATATTCAGCCTGAGCTTCCCGGCGAAAGCCGCGAGGACTTTGTCCGCTTTGCTCCCGGCCTCGGAATTACAAAGGAGCAGATTTTGCCTCACTATAACCAAGTGAAGGACAGTCTTCTTGATGGCCGCAGACTTTTTGAGGACATCACCTTTGCCGATAGCTACGGTCACCGTTTTCTCGTTCTCCCCGACGGCAGTTATCTCTATGGAGATGGGAAAACCGAAGAAGTTTGCGGCGAAGCTTGGATAATCGAAAACGGCGCAATGAAACAAATTTACGAAAATAAATAATTAAAAGCGAGAGTTTTTTGAACTCTCGCTTTTTTATTATCGTTTTATTAGCTTCTGATAAAGTTTAATTACTCCGCGGTAGAGGGAGATTTCAAGCTCTTTCTCCACGCCCTTCAGCTCTTTGGGTATATCTATGGCTTGAGGACAATGCCTGGTGCATTTTCCGCAGCCTATGCATTTGGAGGCGGAGGAGGGGGATTTTTTCATGGCCGTGCACTTCACATAGTCGGCTATTGCCCAGAACTTGGAGTCTGTATAGGCGCGGTTATAGGCGGCAAAACAGCCCGGTATATCCACTCCTGCAGGGCAAGGCATACAGTAGCCGCAGCCGGTGCAGCCTACTTTCATCTTTGCATTTATTACTTTGGCAACGGCGCGGAGGAGTTCTTCCTCTTCCTTGCCAAATTCTCCGACCTTGGCCTCCGATGCGGCGCATGCATTTTCTCTTACCATTTCAAGAGAGTTCATGCCGGAGAGAACGCAGCTGACTTCCTTCTGATTCCAAAGCCAGCGGAAGGACCATTCGGCAGGACTTCTTTTTATGGGGTAATTTCTAAAAAGCTTCATTGCCTCTTCTGGCAGACCCTTTGCCAGCTTGCCGCCTCTCAAAGGCTCCATGATAACAACGGGAATGCCCTTGGAGTGGGCATACTGCAAGCCTCGGCGGCCTGCCTGAGAATGTTCATCCATATAGTTATACTGAATCATGCATATATCCCAATCGTATGCATCTATAAGGGCACAGAAGTTTTCACTGTTGCCGTGGTAGGAAAAGCCAATCTGTCGGATTTGTCCCTTGGCCTTTTTCTCAGCTATCCACTCTTCAAGCCCCATTTTCTTCAAGCGGCCAAAGGTTGCCACATCGGTGAGCATATGCATGAGGTAATAGTCTATATGGTCTGTGCGAAGTCTTTTAAGCTGCTCGTTGAAAAGTCTGTCCAGTCCTTCTCTGTTGCGAATGAGATAATGGGGCAGCTTAGTTGTAATATAAACCTTATCGCGGAGATTATTTTTTTCAAGCACCTCGCCCAAAAGGCTTTCGCTGCCGGGATAGATATAGGCGGTATCGAAGTAATTTACGCCCAGAGCAACGCCCTCGCATATTTCCTTCTCGGCCTTCTGATAGTCAATAAGCGCCACTTTTCTCTTAAAACGCATACAGCCAAAGCCAAGAGCGGATATTTTGTTGCCGTATTTATCCTCACGATAGTTCATGCTCTTACCTGCCTTTATTATTCATTGGGCACAATTTTATACCATTTTGAGATATATTGCAAAGGGAATTTTATTTCTCTCCCTCCGCCTTTGCCCAAAGGCAAAGGCACCTCCCTCATCAGAGGGAGGCTTGAAAGGTGCAGAAAAAGAAAAAAGCCTCTGTCCGAAAACAGAGGCTTGGCAGCGGGTGAAGGATTCGAACCCTCGAATTTGCCTTCGGCAATTCAAAGTTATTTTAATTTTGTTTGTTCGGGTTCGAATTGCAAATTTTAACCAAGGAAAAAGAAAAGCCTCTGTCCGAAAACAGAGGCTTGGCAGCGGGTGAAGGATTCGAACCCTCACAAACGGAGTCAGAGTCCGGTGTGCTACCATTACACAAACCCGCTAAGCGCAAAAGTTATTATACACACA
>JAFYUG010000258.1 GCA_017558545.1 Oscillospiraceae bacterium
ATTGGAGTTTAATAAAAATTCATTTAGATTACTATGACATGTTAAATGTACAAATATGGATAGAACATACGCCTGCGCAAATTAGCAAGATTTTGCTAATAATCCGACAAGATAACTCACTCGAAAATTTGAGTAAGTATAGAAAAGTAAAAGTGCCGAGAAGCCTTGATTTCTCGGCACTTTTTGGCACTCCCGGCGGGATTCGAACCCACGGCCTTCCGCTTAGGAGGCGGATGCTCTATCCTGCTGAGCTACGGAAGCATATAAAAGCCCTGCTATTTTACAATAGGTATATTAAAAAGGCAAGGGCTTTTTGGCTGACGCATATAGGTCTTAGACCTTCTTCACTATGCATATGGCAAAATGGGCTTCGGTTTCAAGGCTTTGGAGCATATTTAGCTTCGCCTGATCCTCGCGGCCTGTTTTATAATAATAAGGGGTCATCATGAAGAGGTTTTGTATATCCTCATTGCTTTCCAATTTCAGCATTTCCCGCTTTTCGCTGCGGCATAGCTTTTCAAAGCCTTCGGGGGCATATTCGGCGGGGCCGTTGAGATAGGGCTTATCATAAACCGCCTTCTTAAGACCGAAAAGGTGGGTTTCAAGGGGCATTACCTTTATAATTATGCCGCCGGGGCGCAAAACGCGGGCAAACTCACCGTCATCATGGGGGGCAAAGACGCTGAGGATAACATCGCAGCTCTCATCGGGCACGGGGAGGGCATTTATGCTGGCCACCGCCCATTTCACGGACTTATCCCTCTTGCCTGCGGCCATGAGCGCTTCCTTGGAGATGTCTATGCCCACGCAGGAGCAGCCGCCAGCCTCTTCGAGGGCTTCTTTAACAGCGGAGGTATACCAGCCCTCGCCGCAGCCTGCGTCCAAAAAGTCCACCACGCCCTCGCCTCTATATTCTTTGGCAAGGCGGCAGATTTCGTCGCGTAGGAAGAGATAATAATTTTTCTCCAAAAAGTCCTTTCGGGCGCGGACCATGAGCTTATCATCGCCATGGCGCTTAACCGATGAGCGGTTGCTCATCAGTAAATTCACATAGCCCTGCTTGCTGAGGTCAAAGCTATGGCCGCTGCCGCAGCGGAAGGTGGACATATCAAGTTGCAGCGCCCCGCCGCATACGGGACATTTCAGTTCAGGCATCCTTGGCGCCTCCAAAAATTATTTTTACCTATTATATACTCTTTCCCCGCCGCTGGCAATCCGTCTTTGGAGAAAAGGGGTTGCGGATTGCCACGTCGGCCTTTGGCCTCCTCGCAATGACTATGTTTTTTACTTTACTCCTTTTGTAGGGGACGGCGTCCTCTTTCGTCCCGTTCGCGGCAAATGCAAAATTTCCGCGCATCCGTAGGGCGTCGGTGCGTTAAGAAAACATGCCGGTGGCATGTTTTTAGCAGCCGACCGCAGCGGCTATGCCGCGAGGAGGGAAGATGTTGGGGTGCTTGGTAGTTTAATTATGCTGATAGTCCCGACCTCGGCGCGCCCCATAGGGGGCGAGGCTTTGGTTTTTGCAAGAAAATCTGTCAAATTCCGAATGTGTTCGTAATTTTGCATAATTTATTGCATTTTGTTGCATTCACCCTGCGAAAAGCGGCGATATTTGAAATTTTACATTGTAAAAAATGCGTTTTTTGTCTTTACAAGCTCACTTTAGTGTGTTATAGTGATTGCATCTTAACAGAATGGAGTGCAACTCAATGAAAGAAAAAAAGAAAATTAGCCTGCCCTTGTGGATACTTATCGGCATGGTCGCCGGTATTCTTGTTGGTCTTTGCTTCCTGAAGGCTCCTCAGTTTACCACTGATTACATCAAGCCCATTGGTACCATCTATATCAACCTGCTCAAGTGCCTGGTTGTTCCCGTTGTCATCTTCTCCATTGCTGACGGCGTTATCAACCTGAAGGACCTCAAGCGCGTTGGCAGCGTTGGCGTTAAGACCTTCGTTTACTACATGCTCACCACCGCTGTTGCTATTTGCATCGGTCTTGTCATTGTTAACCTGTTCAAGGGCTTCTTCCCCGCTCTGGACAATGCTGCTCTCGAATCTCTTGAGTACACTGCCAAGGAAAGCCCCAAGGTTATGGATGTTATCGTTAACATCTTCCCCTCCAACTTCCTGCAGCCCATGGTTTCCACCGACATGCTGCCCGTTATCGTTATCTCCCTTCTTATCGGTGCCGGCGTTCTGGCCGCAGGCGCAGAAGGCGCTCTCGTTGGCCGCGCTATCAGCTCCATCAATGCTGTTGTTCTTAAGATCATGATGATGGTTATCAGAATCACCCCCATCGGTGTTTTCTGCCTTATGACCAACGTTGTTGCCGTTAACGGTCCCGCCATCGTTGGCAAGCTCGCTCTCATCATCGCTGTTGCTTACATTGCTTACATCATCCACGCTGTTATCGTTTACGGTTTCTCCGTCCGCGTTCTCAGCGGCATGAACCCCATCAAGTTCTTCAAGGGCATGGCCCCCGCAATGATCACCGCTTTCACCACCACCTCCTCCAACGCAACCCTGCCCCTGACCAAGGAATGTGTCACCAAGTTGGGTGCAAAGGAAGAAGTCAGCTCCTTCGTTCTGCCCTTCGGCGCTACCATCAACATGGACGGTTCCGCTATCTATCAGGCAGTTGCCGCTGTATTCATCGCTTGCTGCTACGGCATTGACCTGAGCATCGGCGACATGGCTATGATCGTTCTCACCGCAACTCTGGCTTCCATCGGTACCGCCGGCGTTTCCGGTGCAGGTATGATTATGCTGGCTATGGTTCTCACCTCCATCGGCATTCCTGTTGAAGGTATCGCAATCATCGCCGGTGTCGATAAGCTCTTCGACATGGGCCGTACCACCCTCAACATCACCGGTGACGCTACCTGCGCTCTCTGGATTTCCCGCCTCGAGGAAAAGAAGGCTGCCAAGTAAATCGGATAAATACATAACAAAAGCCAATCCAACCGCTTCAGCTTCGGCTGAAGCGGTTTTTTCCTTTAATGCCTTCCCCTCAAATAGAGAAGGCTTTAAAGGGAAAACTTTTCTACTTTAAACAATAGACAGATTAAAGTTTAGGTGCTATAATCAATGCAATATTTTCTTCGGGAAGTGATTTACCATGACCAATATTGAAAAGCTCATTCTTCCCATGAGCCATGAATTCCACGATTATCTCCACGACGAAACCAAAACCGTGGGCTACGCCGACACCATTTCCTTCCCCGCCACCGAGGAGGAAATCTGCGCTCTGCTTCGCTACCACAAGGCCAAGGGCGAAAAGGTGACCATTCAGGGCAACCGCACCGGCCTCACCGTGGCCTGCGTGCCCAGCGGCGGCCATGTTATGAGCCTTGACCGCATGGATAAGGTCACGGGCATGAGAATTGAGGATGGAACTGTGTTCCTCCGCGTCCAGCCCGGTCTGAGCCTTGGCGTGCTGCGCCAGATGATAGCCTCCGGCGAGTTTAAGACCGCCGCATGGGACGAGGAGAGCAAGGCCGCTTACGCCGCCTTCAAGAAAATGCCCAAGCAGTATTTTCCCCCTGACCCCACGGAGACCAGCGCCTCTCTGGGCGGCATGGCCGC
>JAFYUG010000026.1 GCA_017558545.1 Oscillospiraceae bacterium
ACAAAAACGCCTTCACCAACCAGGGTTATGATTTTGACTGTTGGGTTCTCTACCGTGAAGAAGACGGAAAATACTATACCAATAATGGCTGGCAGAGCTACGAGGATATGCTCACTTCTGGCTACTTGCTTGCCACATTTGAAGAGAACAGTACATGGGAGCTTGACGGACTTTGGACTGCCGGCTGCGAAAACGCCAGAGAGTTCAGTTTCGTGGCCATCTGGAAGGAAGCCGGTTCCGAGCCTGAAGTCGAGCCTGTCACCAATCCCTTCACCGATGTGAAGCCCACAGACTATTTCTATGATCCTGTGCTCTGGGCTGTGGATGAAGGCGTCACCTCCGGTCTCACCCCCACCACTTTCGGTCCCAAAAGCACCTGCACCAGAGCTCAGGTCGTCACCTTTCTCTGGCGTGCCATGGGCGAGCCTGCTCCATCTTCTTACGCCAATCCCTTCACCGATGTGAAGCCCGGTGACTATTTCTACGAGGCAGTTCTCTGGGCTGTTGAACAAGGCATCACAAACGGACTTTCCGCCACATCCTTCGGCGCTTCCCAGCCCTGCACCAGAGCTCAGGTTGCCACCTTCCTCTGGCGTACCATGGGCAAGCCCGCTCCCTCCGACGGCTATTGCCCCTTCGGCGATGTTGCCGCAAATGCCTATTATTATCAGGCTGTGCTCTGGGCCGTTGAAAACGGAGTTACTTCCGGTCTTTCTCCCTCCTCCTTCGGCCCCAATGCCGAGTGCTCCAGAGCTCAGATAGTCACCTTCCTCTACAGGGCAATCGAGGAATAATATTACACTTGCAAAAACGCTCCGAAGCAAAAAGCTTCGGAGCGTTTTACGTCTATATTAAGTTTAATTATATAAAGCCTTCATCATCTCGGAATTTAACAGCAGTACCGTAAGCAATAACCTCGGCGGCTCCCTGCAGAACCTCAGCAGAGGCATAGCGCATACCGACAACAGCGTCGGCGCCCATTTCCTCAGCCTCCATGACCATTCTCTTTGTGGCAAGGGCACGGGCATTATTGAGCATTTCGTTATAGCCCACAAGCTCTCCTCCAACAAGAGTCTTGAAAGCGGCGCCTATATCTTTAGCTGCGTGTACGGCTTGAATAGTGCTTCCCTTTACTATACCCAGCATTTCCAGCTCCTTGCCGGAAATATAATCAGTAGTTACCAAGATCATCTTCTTCTCCCTTTCTTATCTCTTTAATTCTAACCAAAAGCGCAATTATTGTGCCCAAGGATACTATTCCCACAGCCGCGAAGATATAGGCTATTACATATCCCGGGGCGGGGTCGCTTCTATTAAGCCAAAGGAAAAATACCAAAACCGCAAGAGCAACGGCAACAATAATTCCGCTGGCAAAAATGGGACCAAAGTATTTTTTCATAACGTCCTTTTTGACGATGTTTTGGAACACCGCGCCCTCCTTTTCCATAGATTCAAGGCGACTTAGATATCCATCGGTATCAAGAGCGCCTATTTGGCAGCCTTCGCTTTCTATCATTCGGCACACATCATAGGCGCGGAGAAGATTTTTTCTCTGCTCATCTATTGTGATGCTATGGCGCCGAACAGCCGTGGTTAAGGAAACGCTGCCTTCTAAAACGGATTTAATTTCACTTATGGGCATATCCAGTTTTCTGAGAAATTTGATTTGCTTAAGGCGGACTATATCTCCCTCGGAGTATTCGCGGTAGCTATTCTCGCTATCTCGACCGGGGCTAAGCAAACCTTCCTTTTCATAGAAACGGATGTTCTTTTTTGTGATTCCAACAAGGGTTTCAACCTCTTTTATTCTCATTTTCTCACCTCATTGTGTCCATGATAAACCATCCACAAGGGGGAATGTCAAGGTTTTTGGGAATAAATAATGAAATTTTCATTATTTTCCTTAGTTTTCAAAAAAATTATACCATACGCTGGCTATTTATGATAGAATTATACGGATAATAATTTTTAGGAGATTTAACAATGATTACAGTTGAAAATTTGGCTCTGCAGTATGGCGGACAGGTGCTTTTCAATCAGGTTGACCTTCAGTTCACCAGAGGCAATTGCTACGGAATTATAGGCGCCAACGGCGCAGGCAAATCTACCTTTTTGAAGATACTCTCCGGCGAGGTTGAGTCCACCAGCGGACATGTCTACATTGACCCCAAGGCCAGAATGAGTGTTCTCAAGCAGAACCAGGGTATGTATGACGATTACTCCGTTCTTGAAACCGTTATCATGGGCAACATGGCTCTTTATGAGTGCGGCAAGGAAAAGGACGCCATCTATGAAAAAGAGGACTTCACCGACGAGGACGGCATCCGCGCAGCCGAGCTTGAAGAGCTTTATGCCGAGCTTGGCGGCTGGGAATCTGAGTCCGACGCAAGCCGCATTCTTCAGGGTCTTGGAATCCCCACCGAGTTCCACTACACTCAGATGAGCGACATGGACCCCCGTCTCAAGGTTAAGGTTCTGCTTGCTCAGGCACTTTTCGGTCACCCTGATGTCATTCTGCTGGACGAGCCTACCAACAACCTTGACCTTGCCAGCGTAGTATGGCTGGAGGACTTCCTCATGGACTACGAGGGTACTGTTCTGGTCGTCAGCCATGACCGTTACTTCCTCAACAACGTATGTACCC
>JAFYUG010000259.1 GCA_017558545.1 Oscillospiraceae bacterium
CCCAAGACCATCGTTTTCACCGAAGGTCCCGACCACCGCATCCTGAAGGCTACCGACCTTCTTCTCAAGGACGGTCTTATCGGCGTTATCCTCGTCGGTAATGTTGACGAAGTTAAGGCTTCCGCTGAAAAGCACGGCTGCTGCATCGAAGGCGCCAAGATCATCGACCCCGCAACCTACGAAGGTATGGATGCAATGGTCGAAAAGATGGTTGAACTCCGCAAGGGCAAGATGAGCCCCGAAGATTGCCGCAAGAACCTCATGATGGGCAACTATTTCGGCACCATGCTCGTTAAGATGGGCGAAGCTGACGCTCTCCTCGGCGGCGCTACCTACTCCACCGCTGATACCGTTCGCCCCGCTCTCCAGCTCATCAAGACCAAGCCCGGCAACTCCATCGTTTCCTCCTGCTTCATCATGGCTCGCGACAAGGCTGACGGCACTCAGGAACTGCTGGCTATGGGCGACTGCGCCATCAATATCCACCCCACCGACGATAACCTCGTAGAGATCGCCAAGGAGACCGCCCAGTGCGCCAAGACCTTCGGCATCGATCCCAAGGTTGCTTTCCTCAGCTTCTCCACCAAGGGCTCTGCCAAGGATGACGAAGTCACCAAGGTTCAGAACGCCGTAGCCAAGGCCAAGGAAGTTATGGACGTTCCCGTTGACGGCGAAATGCAGTTCGACGCAGCTGTTGCTCCCGAAGTGGGCCAGCTGAAGTTCCCCGGCTCTCCCGTTGCAGGTCAGGCCAACACCTTCATCTTCCCCGACGTTACCGCCGGCAACATCGGCTACAAGATCGCTCAGCGTCTTGGCGGCTTTGCTGCTTACGGCCCCATCCTCCTCGGCCTCAATGCTCCCATCAATGACCTTTCCCGCGGCTGCAATGCTGACGAGGTCTACAAGATGGCGATCATCACCTGCGCTCTGGCATAAATTCAATTATTTTTACTGCCCTGCCGAAAGGCGGGGCAGTTTCTTTTTTGAGAAAAACGTTCGCCACTTCTTTTTAATCGTGTATGCTCCGCAGGCACCCTTTTCTGTTATGCGACAGAAAAGGGTGGAAAAGAACGCATTCAAGGGAAACCCTTCCGATTGGGTTTCCCTTGAAAATCCTTTCCTGAGCGGCCAAAGGGGGAAACTGCGGTTTCCCCCTATTGGATACCCCCAAGGGGAGCGACTGCGGCGCAGCGAGAGCCGCCTACTTAGTGGCGGCAGCTTGAGGGTTGGATTTTGTCTGCACCGGGCAGGAGCATACGGCAACTCGGCAGTAGGTTTTGGTATGCACGGGGGGGAGATACATAAGAGGGGGACAAAATCTGTTGTCCTCCTCTTATGCCTGTTCTTTTGGTTCATTTTCTTGCAGGAGCAAGAAAATGAACATCGATTTTCCTTAAACAAATGTGCGCTCTCGGTAAGAGTTCTTCTTTCATATTATTGTTATAATGAGGTCCTTTTGCTTTTCTGCAAATTCAAGCAGTTCCCTGGCGTTACTTGCGGGGTGCCAGACATACGCAATTATATAATCACTGTGTTTTATCATATATTGATTAGCTTTGATTATAGCAAAGCGGTAAGGAATATTTTCCATTCCCGGGGGATAAAATGTTCCGTCACACCCGTCGGGAAGTTCAAATTTGCGTAATGTCGGGTGATAAGGCAGGAGAATCGTAAGACGAATATCGGGATGCCTTGCTTTTGCTTTTATAACGGCTTTTGCCGCCATTAAGTCAAAATTACCGTATTGCCCGACAACAAAATCATCCACACCATATTCTTCTATGTGGATTTCAATAGTTTTTTCCAAGCGTGCAGCTATGTCTGCACTGGCCTCACGATGGCCGATAAAAAAACAGGTTTTCACTCCACCCCCCTCTATATTGTGAATATACCCACAATATATGTTTTCGTCAAGTCTGTCTATAATAAAGGCAGAGAAAACACGGAGGGTGGTGATAGTTATATTCAGTTATGCGCCGCTTTGGAAAACAATGGAATGTAAGAATATTTCGCAATATCAACTGATAAAGGGCGGAATAGATAACAAAACTCTTGATTCTTTGAAGAAAGAAAAGAATATAACGATGGTCACTTTAGAGAAGCTGTGCAGAATTATCGATTGCACGCCAAACGATATTGTTGAGTTTAAGTAAGACTGCCTGAGCACTTTGGCTTGTGGCAGTCTTGTTTTATATTTTTATAGCGCATTTTGCGCAGCTGTGCTACAATTATATATTAGGAAAATATAAAAACTTTTCGGAGGTTAATAATATGAATCCTGTCTATGAAAAACTCATAAAATGCCGTGATAGCGTCAGAACCCACACCGATTTCGTACC
>JAFYUG010000009.1 GCA_017558545.1 Oscillospiraceae bacterium
AACATTTCATAGGGGTCAGCTCCTGCGGCAAGAGCCTCGTTATAAACGGGGATGGACTTGTTGCTTTCATAGTCGAAAACCTCGAAGCCTTCGATTATCTCGTTGGTGAGGTAATAAAGCTCCTCGGTGTCCGGCTCAAGCCCCAGCTGGCTGAAATATACACCCTTGAAAGGCTCGCTTACAAGCTTGGTTTCGTAGCTGAGAGGTATGCTTGTGCCAAGGCACTCGGCTATACGCAAAGCTGCATCAACGATGTTTTCCTGACGCCAATGGGTGTCGGTCAGGTAGTAATCCTCAATGGAAAGGAAGTCGCGCAGGTCAATATGCTCGGCAAAGGCGGTGGCATTTTGCATTTCGCCGAAAAACTCATCATAGTCCATGTGGAGCATACCGGCATCCTCGGCCAGATAGAAATTTTTATCGGGCACCATGGCAAACATGACCTTGTCGGCCTTGCCGGCAAGGAGCTTTTCATAAACTCCGGTGAAAACACGCCCGGCATATTCAATGGAAGAATAATTGAGGGGGTATTCCATCTTGGCCACGGAGCCATCATGGATATAAAGACCATTGGAGTCCTTCTGACCCATGAGCCTCAGGGCCACATTGGCTTTGAGAGAGCGGAAGCTGTCGCGGAGGGGAAACTGGTCGAGGGTGTAGTCCTCAAAATCCGTCATGAATCGTCCGTTGAGAATGGAAGCAATGCTTATCTGAGGCATTTGCTCAAGCTTTCTTCGCTCGGAAACGGAGTAATCATCTGGTGCTTTGAACATTGCAAAAAGGCTCAGGGCGAAGAAAACAGCGCCAAGGAGGCTGATTAAATATATTCTTTTGAATTTGTCGCTCATATACTCAAAACCTCCTTAAAATCTGAAGTAGAGGAAGGGATTGAAAGAGCCGTCCACCAGATATGCGGTGGAAACAAGGAGGATGCAGACGAGGAAAACAGGCTCTATGATGGCCATGAGCTTCCCGCCCTTATCGGTGGCTCTGATGGCGCAAATTGCCTTCTTGGCAAGGGGAGTAGCGCCGATTATGGCAATAATAATAGTGATGGCGTAGGAGCGGAGATAGTAGCCAAATTCAGCGCCTGCAATGCCGCCGCCGATGGAGAACATTCCGCCTATAACCTCAAAGCCCTCTTTAACGCCGCCGGCGTTGAACATAACAAAGGAGAGCATGACCAAAATCATAACGTAAAAATGTCCCCAAACCTTGGCCTTTTCAAGGCTTTTCAGCAGCCAAAGCTTTTCAATAAGCAGCATTATGCCGAAAAAGACGCCCCAAATAACAAAGTTCCAAGCCGCGCCATGCCAAAGACCGGTAAGCATCCAAACAACGAAGATGTTGAAAATATGTCTTCCCTTGCCGCAGCGGTTGCCGCCAAGGGGGATATACACATAATCTCTGAACCAGCTGCCCAGACTCATGTGCCAGCGGCGCCAAAATTCGGTGATGGAGCGGGAAATAAAGGGATAATTGAAGTTTTCGGGGAAGGAAAAGCCCATGATTTTGCCAAGGCCTATGGCCATGTCGCTATAAGCGGAGAAGTCGAAGTAAATATGCAGGGCGAAGCACACCGCATAAAGCCAGCAAAAAGCCAGACTTCTCTCTCCGGAGGCCAAAAAGGCGTCGCAAACCTCGCCGAGGACATTGGCAATGATAATTTTCTTGCCGAGACCAAGGACAAAGCGGCGTATACCATCGGAAACACCGCTGAGGGTGATGGCACGGGAGTCAATTTCCTTTACAATGTCGCTGTAACGGACAATGGGGCCTGCAATAAGCTGGGGGAACATGCTCACATAGGCGGCAAAGGATATGATGTTTTTCTGCACAGGAGTGTCGCCTCTGTAAACATCAATAAGGTAGCTTATAATCTGGAAGGTATAGAAGCTGATGCCTATGGGCAGAGCAATGCGCAGGGCGGGAATGCCCATTCCCGTGAGCTCGTTGAAGCTCTCCACAAAGAAATCGGCATACTTAAAATAACCCAAAAGTCCAAGGGTGAGGACAAGGGAAATAATAAGCCAAACTCTCTTGCCAATTATGGAGGCGCTGCGGCTTATGAAAAGGGCGCAGAAATAGCCTATGAGTATGGCAGCGGCCATCAAAAGCACATACTTTGGCTCGCCCCAGGCATAGAAAATGAGGCTGGAGAGCAAAAGTACGGCATTTTTAGCCTTTTTGGGCACTGCCAGATACACAATCAGCACTATGGGCAGAAAATAATAGAGAAAAGGAATACTTGAAAAAAGCATTTTGGTATCTCCAAAAATCGAAAGTAAAACATTCTCCGACTGAATGGCTCAGTCGGAGAAGAATTTTGCTGAAAGATCAGATTAAACGATGGGCTCCTCAACCAGAACGGAAGTGGTGTAGCAGGAAGCGAGCTTATCCTTGAAGAGCTGGATAATGTCATTGTTGCCGAAAGCGGTTACGATGCAGCCTTCAACTTCAACAACGATAAGGGTCTCGGGGAAACCGCACATCCACTGGCGGGCAAGGATGTTGTCCTTGAGCTCGGCGGCCATGGCGGCAGCGTCAACGCCGCTTCTCAGCTCGTAGCAAGCGGAGGTGAAGGTGTTGGCGTTCATCATGTGCATGAGGGAGGCGGCGGAGGCAACATTGCCAAGAGCGGAAGTGGGAATGCCGAAGAGAGCGTCCAGAGCTTCTGCATCGTTGAGGCCGCAAGCGCCGGGGCCGTCCATAACCATGTTCTCATAGTCGCCGCCGGCAGCTGCGAACATCTCGTCCTCAGCGTAGGTAGCCCAAACGGTGGAGAGAATGGTCAGGGGGAGATTGTCGCCAACGGGCAGATCGCTGTCGGAGGAGGGATAGTCAACATGGATGTCGCTATCGGTGGAGGGGTAATCAACGCTGGGCATATCGGTCTCGCTGGCGTCGGGCATAACTGCGGGCATTTCGTCCATCTCGGGGCCTTCGCCGGGGGCTGCGGGCTCATTGCCTGCGTCTATAGCGGGAAGTTCGGGCTCCTCTGCGGGCTTCTGAGAGCAAGCAGCGAGGCTCATAATCATAACAAGAGCAAGAATAAGTGCGATGATCTTTTTCATTTTGTGGTTTTCTCCTTAATATTATTAGTTTTTTCTTTCTTACTTAAGCTGAAGAAAATCTTCAGCTATGCCTGCGGCCATGTAGTAACCATCGGCGGTGCGGACAATAACATTCTCTCCAATAAAATAGAGCATAATAGGCTGATATTCGCCTTCGCAATATATTTCGGCAAGAATGTTTCCCTTTTCGGGGATTGCTTCTTCGGCCACTTCTGCGGGGGTGTCCATAAG
>JAFYUG010000260.1 GCA_017558545.1 Oscillospiraceae bacterium
TGAAAAAAATAGATGTTCGTCCAATGTCCATTTGGTGGAGGTGAGGGGAGTTGAACCCCTGTCCGAAAGCACTTCCTCAGGACCTTCTCCGGGCGCAGACATTTGTTTGGATTCCCCCGCCTACCCGTGAAATGTCACACTGATAGGGTCGGTAGCTTCATAATGCATGGTACGCGCAAAGCTTTGCGTACGCACGTTCACCACTAATCGACGCCCGCATCCAAGCCGTGGTACTCTCGGTGCAGACGGCCGCTAGTTAGGCAGCGGCGAGAACAGTTCTATTGTTGTTCTTTAATTTATAAATGCCAATTTTTAAGATGATAGGCGCATCTGCCCGCTTATCCTGCATCCACGCCCCCGTCGAAACCGGTACACCCCCATATTGCTTCAAAGGGAACAAGCATAGTTCCCTTTGAAGTTGAAAGGGCAGCCGCGTGATGCAGCTTGAAGATATTATATCACGTTTTTGTGAATTTTACCATAAGAGATTGGGGGACAATTTTTGCCACGAAACGATAGAACTTGAAAAAAGCTCTGGGAGTATGTACGCTATGGCCTTTTCTTGCGGCCTTATATGCTCCGCTTACAACATTTTTGGGATTGCAGAAGGGGAGAACATCAAAGGTTTTGCTCTGGCCGCGTATGCCGGCAATATCAAGAAATTCGGTGTCCAGAGGGCCGGAGCAAACGGCGGTGACACTGATTTTTCTGGGCTTCAGCTCTTCCTCAAGTCCACGGCTGAATGCGGAAACATAGCTCTTAGAGGCGCTATAAACCGTCATTCTGGGGTTGGGACAGAAGGAAGCTATAGAGCTCATATTGATAATGCGCCCGCCATTGATGATATAGGGAACAGAAATGGCGGTGATGGCAGTGAGAGCGCGGATATTAAGGTCAACCATACGGGTCTGCACCTTATAATCCGTATCGCCTATGTTTGCAAGATAACCGCAGCCTGCGTTATTGACAAGGAGAGAAATTTCGGGCTTTTCTTCTTTGAGAAGAGCCTCGAATTTATCTGTGTCAGCCTCGCTGCAAAGGTCGAGAGGCACTATTTTAGCCTCGGCCTTTTTGAGGAGCTTGGCGGCGGAAGCAAGCTTATCCACAGAACGGGAAATAAGCCAAACGCACTCTATTTCGGGGAAAAATTCCTCCAGCTGAGCAACAAACTCAAGACCAAGACCGGCGGAGGCGCCGGTTATTATTGCGGTCTTCATGCTTACTTATGCCTTGATGGGTTCGGGATACTCAACGTCGAAGGTCTTGACGGTGACCTTTGCCATTCTCTGAGGCTGAACGGGCTTGTCACCCCAGCCGCAGCGAGCCTTGGCGATGCGGTCAACAACTTCCATACCCTCGGTTACCTTGCCGAAAGCGGCATACTGGCCGTCAAGATAGGAAGCGGTTTCGTGCATGATGAAGAACTGGCTGCCTGCGGAGTTGGGATCCATTGCGCGAGCCATGGAGAGAACGCCGGGAGTGTGCTTGAGGTCATTTTTGAAACCGTTGGCGGAGAATTCGCCCTTGATGCAGTAGCCGGGGCCACCCATGCCGTTGCCGTTGGGGCAGCCGCCCTGAATCATGAAACCGGGAATGACACGATGGAAGATCTTGTCATTATAGAAACCCTTATTGATGAGGGAGATGAAGTTGTTAACAGTGTTGGGAGCGATTTCGGGATAGAGCTCAGCCTTGATGATGTCGCCGTTTTCCATTTTGATGGTTACGATGGGATTCATAATGTTCCTCCTGATTTATCTAAAGTTTTTAAGTGTTCTGTCAATATCTCGGTCTGCCTGACGTTTGGCCTCGCTCTCGCGCTTGTCATAGAGCTTTTTACCTTTGCAAAGGCCAACTTCAACCTTAACGCGGCTATCCTTGAAATAGACGGAAAGGGGAATGAGGGCTGCGCCATCCTGCATAACCTTGGCGTTGAGCTTCAAAATCTCCTTCTTATGCATAAGAAGCTTGCGGGGACGGACGGGGTCGCGGTTAAAAATGTTGCCCTGTTCATAGGGGCTTACATGCATGCCGCGGATAAATATCTCTCCGTCCTTTATGGTGCAGAAGGAGTCCTTGAGATTCAGTGTGCCTGCGCGGATGGACTTAACCTCGGTGCCGAAAAGCTCGATGCCGGCCTCATAGCGCTCAAGTATAAAATAATCATGAAAGGCTTTTCTGTTGGCGGCAGCCTGCTTAACGCCCTGAGCCTTGGGTGACATGAACTTTCCTCCTTTGAAACATAATTCCAAAGTATTATACCATCATTTTCCCAATAAAAAAAGACTATTCTGTAAAATATTCTCCCAGCATAGATAAAAGAAGGGGCGATATACTGATTTTGAGGCTGTTTATAGGTCTGGCTAAATATAGACTTTCGTTTTTCCCTGCAAAAACTTCA
>JAFYUG010000027.1 GCA_017558545.1 Oscillospiraceae bacterium
TGGTGCGTTCCGTATCCTTTTCCATATTTCCATCTTCGTAGTGCTGCGAACCGTCCAGTTCGATTACCAGCTTAGCTTCTGCACTATAAAAGTCAGCAATATATTTCCCGAGTACCTTTTGCCTGGAAAAACGAACAGGATAGGTACGTAGAAAGTCATACCACAAATGACGTTCTTCTTTTGTCATTTCTCTTCGCAGCTGCTTTGCAAACGGAACCAACTGCTTATTATGCTTTGACTGCATGACAATCCCTCCGTCACGGCTTCGCCGTGCCACCTCCCTTTACACAAGGGAGGCTTTGGTGCGGTGCAAAACCACACAATACGCACTACACCAAGCGGTGTATAGAAGTGCGCCCTTTCGTCTGTTCGATGAATTGGAATCTATATAACTAATGCGTATTGTTCGTCATCCACTTTTGCGAAGCCAATACTTTGGAACATTTTTTGAGACTGCGTATTGAAAGCATATATCTCAGCGTGTAATTCTGGAATCTGTTTCTCCTTGGCTAACTGAATTATCTCCTTAATAACCCGTCTGCCTATGTGCTTATTTTGAAAAGGTTTTGCTATTACGATGTTTACTTCACCACTTGGTTGTAAGCATACATCGCCGCATAATCTGTTTTTATATTTGATGTAAAACAAATCACCATGTTTATTCAAGTATTTATACATACGCTTCAATAAATCTAAATCATAGGCGGTATCTCTGTTGTCAACTTGCTTACATAAGGGCAAATCCTGATACCACTCCAAAGTAGTCTTGTAATTAGGATAATACCGAACAAGCATTATCTCCTCATCAACAATTCTGTTTTTCATCATTGAAATATCTCCGTCAAATTCAAGCTTGTTTAACTGAGTACATATTATCACAATTGGCCCATGTGTACAAGAACAGTCCCAGCAGATTAAACCGCTGGGACTGTTTACTGTCTTATGAGTACCGCCCTTTCGACGGGGTTATTATTTTATACAAAGATAATGAAAAGTCCGGCCAGTATGCCTGCAATGGTGGAGAAGGCGGGGAGCTTGCTGTGGTACATAAGTATGGCCTGAGGCAGAACCTCACCAAAGACCACATAGAGCATAGCGCCGCTGGCAAAACCGAGGCTCATTGCAAGACCAAGTGCTCCAATCTCGCCCAGCAGATAGCCAAGGAGAGCGCCGATGATGGTGGGGATGCCGGTGCACGCGGTTATAAGCACGGCCTTCCATTTGGCCATGCCGCCGGAGATAAGAGGCACGGAAACGGCCATGCCCTCGGGGATGTTGTGGAGACCGATCAAAATAGCCAGCACCAATGCGGCAGAGCCCATAACGCCCTCATTGCTGGCGTAGGATGCGCCTATGGTCATGCCCTCGGGAACATTGTGGAGGGCGATGGCGCAGGCCATAACGATGCCGGCCACAAAAAGGGAGAGCTTGCCATCGTGGCGGGCATAGTGCTGCTCAAGATGGTTACTGTGGATAAGCTCATCCAAATCGTCGGCGGTTTTGGGGTGATCGCCGTCTATATGGGGAACTTCGGGGTTGGTCTTTTTGTCGATGAGGTAGTTGAGCAGGTAGGTGACGGCTACGCCGATTGCAATGGCGGCAATAACAACCACAACGCCCACATCTGTTTCAATGGCCTCAATAACAAGGTCGCAGCAGACAACGCTGAGCATAACGCCCCCTGCGAAGGCGAGAAGCAGACTAACGGTGCGGTTGGAGTTTTTCTGAAGCAAAGCGCCCACAAGGCCGCCTACGCCCGTTCCCGCAACGCCTGCGAGGAATGTGGTGAGAAGCAAGGTTTCAATGATGCCCGTAAAAAAGACCCCCTTTGGTTAGGCAGCCTCACATAGAGATTTATACGCTCCAAAGTGTATCTTTTCCAGCAATACTTCATAAAAAAGCTATGGCAGGCTACGGCCTTGCCATAGCTTTTTTCTTTGTCTTGCAGAAAAATATATTACTTTGGAGTGCTTTGCAGTTTTGAATAGAAGATTTTTTCTTGCAGCAACTCCGGCTCTTGCAGAAATACTTTGTGTATTTCAAAAGAGGCGGGGGCAGCTGTGGGGAAAAATATTCATTCAAAACCGTACAAATCTCTATGTGAGTCTGCCTCTATCAATGGATAGATAATAGCACAAAGGGGGTCAAAATACAATGATTTATGGGGGATTTTGGGATAAATTTACTGCTCCTCGGGGAAGGCGTAGCGGGCTTTGTATCTTGCGAAGTTTTCAGCAAAGGCGAGGCTTTCGTGCAATTCTCCTGCCTTCAGTGCGCCCAGATATTCATGAGCTTCCAGCTTGCCTTCGGAAACCTGAAGCATTTCGACGGCAATATTGGAGCAGTGGGCGGCGGTTCTGCCGCAGGCGGTGAGCAAATCTTCAAGGACAAAGCCGTATTCAACTGTGCAAAGTCCGTCTCTCAATCGGCGTATATGGCGGGACTTAATCTCGCGGATAAGGCTTTCAATAACCTGCTGCTTGGGCTCGATTTTGGCGGCGGTGGGCAGGTCTATGCTGCAATAGGAGGCCACGGTTTCGTTGACAATATCCAAAACAGCCTTTTTCAGCACGGCAATTTCGCTTTTCGCCTGAGCGGAAAATTCGATTGCCTTATCCTCGATTTCCAACGCGGCGCGGGCAATGGCAAGGGCGTGGTCGCCAATGCGCTCGATATCCGAGCCGGTATAGAGAAGGGTGTTCAGTCTGCGGTTATCCTTCATGGAGAGATTCATGGAGGATAGGCGCACAAGGTAAGTTCCAAGGGCGTCCTCATACTTATCTGTGAGCTTTTCAAGGGCGATAACCTTGTCCATGGCCTCGCTATCGAATTTTTCGGTAAGTCCCAGAGCCAGAGTCATGGCCTCGGCGGAGGCGGAAGCCATGCGGTTGGCAATTTCCTGAGCCTGCTGCACGGCAACGGCGGGAGTTGCCAGAAGGCGCTCATCCAGCAGAACTTCCTTTTCCTCCTCCCTGGCATCGGGCACAAGAAGGCAGGAGAGCTTAACGAGAAGGGAGCTCATGGGCATGAGAATCAGAGTGGCGGCCACATTGAAGAGGGTGTGGATAATGGAAATATCCCAGGCTTCAACGCTTTCAGCAAGGAAATGCCAATCCACAAAAAGACCTATGCCATAGAATACGGCAACGAAAATTCCAACGCCTACAAGGTTGAAGAGCAGATGCACCATGGCGGTTCGTCTTGCGTTGCGGTTTGCGCCTATGGAGCCCATGATGGCGGTTATGCAGGTGCCTATGTTCTGACCGAGAATGATGGGGATGGCAGCGCCATAGGTGACCGCACCGGTGACGCAAAGGCTCTGCAAAA